>JAHFBX010000121.1 GCA_023249815.1 Candidatus Eiseniibacteriota bacterium | reverse complement strand
CGAACGGCATCCCCTCAACCATGCTGCTGTGCGCCCCAGCCATCCTCATGCTGGTGCGGCTCACCCCCCGCCGCTCGTGGCGCCGCGCCGCGGCCGTGGCCGCGCTCGTGAGCCCGTTCGTGGTCTCGCTCATGGTGGCGGCGCGCGGGCCGTTCCTGCTCGCGGCGGGCTACCTGCTCGTGGTGGCCGTGCGGGTGCGGCGCTCGCTGTGGCTCGGGCTCGCGGTCGCGGCGCTCATCACGGTGCCGCTGCTGTGGACCCCCATGGGCCAGGGGTTGCTGGAACGCTTTACGAACGCGCGCGCCCCCGAGAGCCTGCTGTTCCGGGTCAACTCCTGGAACATCGCGTGGCAGCGCGGCGTCACCCACCTGCCCTGGGGACTGGGCGCCGGACAAGGCGTACTGCAGAACGACGCGCTGCTGGACGAGGATCCGCACAACTTCGCACTCACGCTGTTCAGCGAGACGGGCCCACTCGCCACGCTGGCCTGGTTCTGGATGGTGATCGTGCTGTGGCGCGCCTCGAGCCGCATGCGCCGGCGCGAGGGCGGTGGAGACGCGGCGACCGCGCTCCGGGGCACGCTCGCGCTGGCGATGCTGAATGCCATGTTCGACCCGACGCTCAAGTCGAACCAGATGTACCACCTGTTCTGGTGGAATCTCGGCCTGCTCGAGGCCGGCTTCCTGCGCGAAGAGTCGTGGGCGGCGGCAAACGCCGCCATCAGGAACGCGGGCGCGACGACGCTCCCGAGCGCTCATCCCACAACAGGCTCGTGAGCCCGGCGACGAGCGCGCCGGCGATGCCCCACAGCCAGCGCACCGGCCGCACCTTGCGCTCGGGCGGCAGCGCGGGGTCGAGCACGGTCACCGTGGGCGTGTCCATCGCCTCGCGAAAGCGGGCGTCCTCGAGCTGGCTCGTGAGCAGCAGGTAGACCTGCTGGAACACCCGCACGTCGCGCATGAGCCGGCCGAGTTCGGTCTCGATCTGCGGCAGGCTGCCGATCTGACCCTTCAGCTTCTCGAGCTCCATGCGCAGCTGGCGGACCTCCTCGTTGTCCTCGTTCAGGTAGCTCCGCAGCACCTGGAGCCGCACCTCGAGCGCCATGCGCCGGGCCAGCACGTCGGCGACCGGACCGAGGTTCGCGGTCTCGATCTGCGGCGGCGCCACGATGTGGCGGCGCTCCTGGTAGGCGCGCAGGTCGGCTTCGCCCTTTCGCAGCAGTGAATCTGTATCGGCGACACGCCGGTCGAGGAACACGCGCGAGCGTCGGGCCTGGAAGTTGCGCTTCTCGATGTTGAAGCGGTCGAGTTCGCGCACGAGCGCGTTCGTCAAGTCTGCGGCGCGGCGGGGAGAGCGATCCTCCACCGACAAGCTGATGGTGCCATCCGGTGCCAATGCGAAACGTGTGTGCCTGCGGAACACCTTGAGCGTCTTCTCCGCCGTCTTCGTACGGTAGACGCCGCCCAACTTGAACTCGTCGATGACCGGTTCCTGCACGGTGCGGCTCTGGAGGATCGCCTTGTAGAGGTCGGACGGCGTGTAGTAGCGCGTGACGCCGGTGAACGTGGGCACGCGCGACAGCAGCCTCGCGATGGGCAGGCTCATCGCCATGTCGTCGTTCTCTTCCGGCGGCAGCAGCACGGCCGTGGCGCGGTACCACGACGGCATCAGGTACGTCGCGCCCGTCAAGAGGGCGCCGCCGAGCAGCATGTGCAGCAGGTAGACCCGCCCGCGCCGGGCGAACCGCTGCAGCCACGGCTCCAGATCGAACGCGTCGCCGTTCATCGCCGGGGCGTCACCGCTACGATGACCGTGGCGATCTGGGCGAGCACGAGCAGCGTGGTTTGGAGATTTGCCCACACCGCGGTCTCACCGCGCTCGGGGATCCAGATGAGGTCGCCCGGCTCGATCGACTGCACGTCCTTGGCCTGGATGGTCTGGCCGGTCACGGCGCGCGTCACTCGCACTTGTGTCGAGGCCGCGCGCCGAGAGAATCCTCCTGCCAGCTTCACGTAGGCGCTGATGCCTCGCCCGCGCTCGAACCGCACGAGGCCGGGGCGTCGCACCTCGCCCTCGACACGCACCGAGGCGAGCACGGGGTCCACGCGCACGATGTCACCGGCGCGCAGCACGAGGTCCAGGTCCGGCTGCGAGGCGACGCGGTTCCAGTCCACGCGGAAGTCCTCGCGGCGCGCCGTGAGGCGCGCGCGCAGCACTTCGTACTCCGAGGCCGTCATCTCACGGCGCGAGAGCTGCGCCAGGCGCTCGATCTCGGGATCGCCCTCGGCCCCGAACCGGCTGGCCCGGAACACGCGCAGCGCCCCGAGATCGGCCGTCTCGAGGAAACCGCCAGCGGCGCGAACGAGTTCCGAGAGCCGAGTCTGACCGGATTCGACGGGCACCGCGCCGGGCCGGTGGACCTCGCCCAGGATGGTGGCGTGGTCCAGCTCGTGGTAACGAGGTTGGAAGTAGAAAAACGCACGGTCGCCATCCCGGAGCGCGATGTCGAACCGGCCCGCACGCACGTCGGAGAGCCGGAACGACACGCTGTCGAGACGTGTCGCGTCACGGAACCGCACGAGCATGGCGTCGTCCACCGTGGACGGGAGCGGACCGCCGCCGATCTCGAGCAGCGTGCTCAGGCTGTCCCCCGGGGCCCACTCGAACTGGCCCGGGCGCGCCACGGCGCCTTCGATGCCGACGTGCGTCGTGGCCACGGGGACGTGCACGATGTCGCCGTCGCGAAGCAGCGGATCGGAGTGGCGCCGGCCGGTGAGCCGGAACCGGAGCAGGTCCACCGGCAGCTCGATCATGCCCGCCTCAGTCTTCCGCCGGATGACGATGTTGCGCCGCGACGGTCGGTCCCCGAGCACGGAGTCCACGAGCACCTCGCTGACGCGGCACGCGGCCGGCACGCTGAGCGCCCCCTGCAGCCGGGTCTGGCCGGTGAAGTGAACGAGCATGACGCGAGGGCGGACCAGCCGGAGGTCGATGTTGACGCCGCGATACTCGTTCGAGACGCGTTGGAGCACCAGCTTCCGCGCGTCCGCGAGCGAGCTGCCGGCGACCGCGACCGAGCCGACGCTGGGCAGGTAAAGCGTGCCTTCCGGCGTCACGAGCAGGTCCCACGAGCGCGTCACGTTGCCCGAGAGGTTCAACTGCAGCACGTCGCCGGGCCCAATCATGTACTCGGCGGGATCCACGGGGCCCGACATAGGCACGAGCGGCGCGGCCACCGCAGGATTCTGGAGGCGCGAGCTGCCGGAGGCGCCGAGCAGGTCGAGCAGGTTCGACTGGGCATGGGCGGCGGGCACGAACGGCATGGCCACGAGTGCCGCGATCGACGGGAGCCGCCACGCGCGACGCGTTCTCATGCCTTCACCTCACCCAACACCTTGCGCTGGCCGTACATGCGCTCGTAGTAGGCGCGGAACTCCCCGCTCTTGATCGCGCGCCACCACGGCTCGTTCGCCTGGAACCAGCGCACGGTCTGGCGAATTCCCTCGGCGAACGGGATCGCCGGCTTCCAGCCGGTGACGCGCGTGAGCTTGCTGGAATCCACTGCGTAGCGGCGGTCGTGGCCCGGCCGATCCTCGACGAAGCGCACGAGCGAGCGCGGCTTGCCGAGCAGTTCCAGCAGCGTGTCGGTGATGGTGAGCACGTCGAGCTCGTGCTGGGCACCGATGTTGAACGTCTCGCCCTCGACGCCCGGGTGCTCGAGCAGCGTGAGCAATGCATCGCAGTGGTCGTCCACGTGCAGCCAGTCGCGTGTGTTCCTGCCCGTGCCGTAGACGGGCAGCGGCTGGTCGTCGATGGCGTTCGTGACGAACAGCGGCACGAGCTTCTCGGGGTACTGGCGCGGCCCGTAGTTGTTCGAGCACCGCGTCACCACCACCGGCAGGCCGTACGTGCACCAGTAGGCGTAGGCGAGCCGGTCGCCGCCCGCCTTGCTGGCGGCATAGGGCGAGCGCGGGTGGAGCGGCCATTCCTCCGTGGAATGCCCCTCGAGCACCTCGCCATAGACCTCGTCCGTGCTCACCTGGATGAAGCGCTTGACGCCGGTGCGGCGCGCCTCCTCGCACAGCACGAACACGCCGTAGACGTCGGTCTGGATGAACTCGCCGGGCGTCTCGATGCTGCGGTCCACGTGGGACTCGGCCGCGAAGTTGAGCACGAAGTCACAATCCTTCATGGCGTTCGCGACGTCAGCCGGGTGGCGGATGTCGCCGTGCACGAACGTGAGCCGCGACGCGGGGACCCCGTCCACGTTCTCGCGGCGGCCGGCGTACGTGAGCGCGTCCAGGACGACGACGTGCGCGCCGGGGTGCTTCGCGAGGAGCCGGTGCACGAAATTCGACCCGATGAAGCCCGCGCCGCCGGTCACCAGCACCCGCGCGCGAGACAGGTCGAGCCGTTCAGCCATCCTTGCGGCTCCAGTCGTACGGGATGCTCGGGTCGTGTGCCGGCAGCCGGTGCTCGTCGGGATCCTTGTAGTCGTAGTGATGCGTCGGCACGTTGATGAGGTAGGCCGGTTCCACGCCGATGCCCTTCATGCCGTGCAGAACGAGCGGGGGAATGACGAGCAGCGTCGGGTTCCTCTCGCCCAGGAAGAACTCGTTCACCTCGCCCTGGGTGGGGCTCGACTCGCGCGAGTCGTAGAGCACCACCTTCGACATGCCCTTCACCACGGTGAAGTGGTCGGTCTGCTGCTTGTGGTAGTGCCAGCCCTTCACGACCTCGGGGTAGACGACGGTGAGGTACACCTGCCCGAACTTCTGGAAGAACGGGTCGTCGTCGCGCAGCATCTCCATGAGCCAGCCCCGCTCGTCGGGGATGACCTTGAGCGGCTTGGTGAGGACGCCCTGGATCATGCGCGCTTCCCGCCGCGCTTGCCGCTCCCGGAGGCACGGCGCCGCGCCTTGCCGGCCGTGTTCGCGCGGCCCTTGCCCACGCCGACGTGCGTCCAGCCCGTCGCCTCGACTTCGTCGGGCGAGTAGATGTTGCGCAGGTCGCACAGCAGCGGCTTCTTCATGACGCGCTTGAGGCGTGACAGGTCGAGTGTGCGGAACTCGTTCCACTCGGTGATGATGACCACGGCGTGCGCGCCGCGCGCGGCGTCGTAGGCGTCGGCGGCCATCTCCACGCCCTTCAGCTCGGGCAGGCCTTCCGCCTTGGGCATCGCGATCGGATCGAACGCTACCACCTTGAGGCCGCGCTTCTTCAGGCCGGGGATGATGGTGAGCGAGGGCGCCGCGCGCATGTCGTCGGTGTTGGGCTTGAACGCCAGCCCGAGCACGGCCACCTTCTTGCCGCGCGGCGAGCCCACCGCGTCGCACACCTTGTCCACCATGCGGTCCATCTGGCGTTCGTTCGCCGTGATCGCCGCCTCGACGATGCCGACGCGCTCCCCCGCCTGCCGCGCAAAACTCGACAGGGCGTGCGTGTCCTTGGGGAAGCAGCTGCCGCCGTAGCCGGGGCCGGCGTGCAGGAACTTGGAGCCGATGCGGCGGTCCATGCCGAGGCCCTTCGCCACCGTCTGCACGTCGGCGCCGAGCGCCTCGCAGACGTTCGAGATCTCGTTGATGAACGAGATCTTGGTGGCGAGGAAGCAGTTGGAGGCGTACTTGATGAGTTCCGCCGTCTCGAGCGTGGTCAGCACCATGGGCGTCTCGATCAGGAACAGCGGGTCATGGAGCTTCTTCAGGATGTCCTGCGCCTTCTTGGTCTCGGCGCCAATGACCACGCGATCCGGGCGCATGAACGTCTCGATCGCGGAGCCCTCGCGCAGGAACTCGGGGTTCGAGGCGACGTCGAACTCGGCGCCACGCTTCGCGTACTTCTTCATCCAGGCGTAGAGGTCGCGCGCCGTGCCCACGGGAGCGGTGCTCTTCTGCACCACGAGCGTGTAGCCGCCCAAGTTCTGGGCGACCGTCTTCGCCACGGCGTAGATGGCGCTGGTGTCGGCGCTTCCGTCCGCGCGTGGCGGCGTGCCCACCGTGATGAACACGACCTTGGAGTCCCTCACGGCCGTCTTCAAGTCGGTCGTGAAATGCAGTCGCCCCTCGTTCACGTTGCGCTGCACCATCTCGGGCAACCCGGGCTCGAAGAACGGCAGTTCGAGCGCCTTCAGACGCTCCACTTTGCCGGCGTCCGAGTCGACGCAGATGACGTTGTTTCCGAAGTCGGCGAGGCAGGCGCCCGAGACGAGCCCGACGTAGCCGGTGCCCACGACGGTGAGGGTGTACAAGGCCGTAATCCTTTCGCGTATGGATGGGTGCCGATCCGAGGTGTCGAGCCCGGTCGGTCGGGACCAAACAGAAGCGGCGGGACAGATTAGGTTCGGCATTGCTTGTGGTCAAACGAACAAATCGCTGACCCGCCCGCGGACCCCGAGGCTCTCCCCTACGACAGCCGGGTGTTGTACGCTTTCAAGCACGGCCACGGACAGGCCGCGTCAAACGAGATGCACCGGGGCAGTCCAGGGAGGGACATCCGTGCGCGCGCATTTACCAGCGCCAGGTCGAAGCGCGCTGGGGTGTCTGCCGACCGTCGCAATCGCGCTGGCGTCTGGCGCTCTGTATGTCGCAACGCTCGCTCCGGGCCTGATGTGGGGTGACGACGCGGAGTTGCAGCGGCTCGCGATGGTGGGCAGCACTCGTGCCGATGGGCATGCTCACCCGATGTGGTTCTGGATCGCGAAACAGTTCGCACGGATTCCATTCGGTTCGATCGCCTGGCGGGTCAACCTCTCGTCCGCGATCCTCGGAGCGATCGCGGTTGCGCTCGTCTATAGGGTGGCGATGCGACTGACGCATCGACGTGGAGCGGCGGCTCTGGCGGCGCTCGCGTTCGCGGTCTCGCACACGCAGTGGCTTCACTCCGTTCGTGCGGAAGTCTACGCGCTCTTCACGGCCCTGCTCGCACTGACCCTTCTGCTCTTCGCCAAGTGGCGAGAGTCACGCCGTCATGAGCTGCTCTTTCTACTGGGTCTCCTCGCGGGTGTGACCTTGCTCTCGCACATGCTTATCGTGACGGCTCTCCCCGGACTTGTTGTCGGTGTCTCGGCGAGCGCGCCTCGCGGAACGCGCATTCGGGCGGTCTCGACGCTCCTCGCAGGATGGCTCGTGGGCTGTTCCCTGTTCATCGCACGAGCCGGCCTCGGCCCGATCCTTCACCCGATCCAGGGGGGCGGCGGCCCGCTGAGCATCCTTTCGTTCCCCCGCCCCGTGGACGTCCTGCGCTTCGCAGCTTTCACGGCGTACCAGTTCCCGCTCGCGGGACCGCTGGTGCTCTGGGGTGCATGGCGCACGCGGCGCGAAGACCCGACCCTGGCACTGACCCTGGTCTTGATCGCGTTGGGGGACATCGCGTTCGGCCTGTGTTTCCAAGTCCCCGACCAGTACGTGTTCTATCTGCCCGCCTACCTGATCGGGGCGCTCTTCCTGGCCCTGGGGCTGCAATCGCTTCGGAAATCTGGCTCCGGCCTTAGATTCGCTGCTCTTGTCGGTGCACTGACTGTTGCGCCCCCACTCGTCTACAGACTCGCTCCTATCGTGTTTTCGAGGATGCATCTCTCACTGGTCACCCTCCGCACCCTCCCGGGCCGGGACAACAACACTTACTTCATGTTCCCACCCAAGGCTGGCGAACGAAGTGCTGAGAGATTTGCTCGAGAGGCATTCACCGTTCTTCCAGAAAGTGCATTGGTCGTGGCGGACTGGGCTCCCCTGCAAGCTCTTCGCTACTTGCAGGAAGTCGAGCATGTGCGTGCTGATCTGGCGTTCGAGGAAAGTCGGCCGTTTTATTCGGCTCAGTTGGATTCCATCGAAAAGCTCTGCGCTCATCGCGCTGTGTTCATCGCGGACGTCGAACCTCCCCCTTACTACGACATCGCCGCAATTCGGCGACGCTTCCTGCTGCGGCCCGCAGGGCCCATTTTCATGCTCGAGCGGCGTCGGATCCCGAGCTCGCCGGCCGGACCGCCTCAGAAGACGGTGGCCCGGGACTCTCGGACGGTGCTAACCCGGCACGTGTAACGAGGTCGGACGCGTTGACCCCGCAGGTGCTGTCCAGCATCCTGAGGCCCTCCTCAGCCGGTCCTCATCACAATCGATCCAAGATCCCCTGAGCTCTCC
>JAHFBX010000120.1 GCA_023249815.1 Candidatus Eiseniibacteriota bacterium | reverse complement strand
ACCGCGAACGGGTGCTCGAAGGCCCCGCAACAATCTTCACAGCACAACGGAAGTCTCAGCGGGTCGTCACCCCGCGCGACGCGCGATCAATCCGAGATCGCGCGCCCTCTCGTCTCGACCACGAACGGCAGCAACAGCAGCCCCGCGAGCGGCACCGCGCCCACCCAGAACAACACCGCGAGCGCAGAGGCCAGCGCATCGGCACCGCGTCCAGCGATGCCGCCGACCACGAACGGTCCGACCGCGGCGATGACGCGGCCGGCGTTGTAACAGAACCCCGCACCGGTGCCGCGCAGGCGCGTCGGGAACAGCTCGGGCAGGTAGTAGGTGAAGCTGCCGAACACGCCGAACACGGTGAGCCCGATGAAGAAGTACATGTAGAGCCGCGTGTGGTTCTCGAGCGGCAGGCCGAACGCCGCCATCACGGCGATCCCGGCGCATAGGAAGTAGAGGGCGTACATGGAACGACGGCCGACGCGCTTGGCGAGCGGCACGGTGAGCAGCGTCCCGAGGAGCCCGCCCAGGTTGAACGAGTTCGTGGCGATCGCCTTCCAGCTCTCGCCGAGCGTGCGCGCCGCGGCCGGCTCGAGTCCGCGTGCGGCGGACGTGGCGGCGGCGAGCCCGGTGGCCACGATCGGCATGAACGCGTTGCAGCTCCACCACGTGATGAGCGCCACCACCGACATCGCGAGACCGGAGAGCGTGACCGCGCGGTACGCGGGTGCGAACAGCTCGCGAAGCCGGGGCGGCGCGGCGTCCGAAGCGACGCGCGCCCAGCGCTCGGGCTCGCGCACGAACAGCCGCAGCGCGAACGCCACCGCTGCGGGGATCAGCCCGCACAGGAACACATAGCGCCACGCCGTCTCGGGCTGCGCGTTCATGTGCACTCCCTGGATCTGCCAGGTCACGAACGTGGCGAGGAACAGTCCGAGCGGCGACGACGTGTAGAGGATCGCGCCGGCCTCGACGCGCCGATGCTCTGGGACCACTTCTGCCACCATCGCGGCGCCCGCCGCCCACTCGCCGCCGATACCGAGGCTGGCCACCAGCCGGAACAGCGCCAGCCACGCCAGGTTCGGCGCGAGCGCGCACGCCGCGGTCCCGAGTGAATAGAGCAGCATCGTGAGCAGCAGCGTGCGCGTGCGGCCGATGCGGTCGGCGACGCGGCCGAACAGGATGCCGCCGGCCGCCCAGCCCACGAGCAGCAGCGACGTGAGCGCACCCGTCCACTGGAGCGTCGCCGCCTTCGCCTCGGGACTCCCGATCGTCAGCCCGAGCAGCGTGGGTACGCAGTTGGGTGCGACGAAGTTGAACAGCAGACCATCGAACACGTCGAAGCCCCAGCCGAGCCAGGCGGCGAGCAGCACCGTCCACTGGTAGCCGTCCATGTCGAGCACGCGGCGGCGCCCAGCGACGCGTGTGGCGTTCACCGCGGGCCCCGCTCGAGCACCTCGCGCGCCCGCTCGAACACGCGATGCCACATCTCCCGCGTGAGCCGGCCGGTCTGCGTGTTCTGCCGGCTGGGGTGGAAGCTCGCGAGCAGCACGAGGCCGTCGGGCATCGTGTGCTCGGCGCCGTGCGCGAAGCGCGGACGCTCGCGCGCGGGCAGCCGCTCCCACCAGCCGCTCGCCTTGAGCCATGCCTCGAAGCCGATGCGCCCGAGCACCAACACGACGCGGGCCCGGCGAAGCAGCGTGAGCTCTTGCGCAAGGAACGGCCTGCAGTGCATGAGCTCGACGGGTGTGGGCCTGTTGTCCGGCGGCGCGCAGCGCGCGGCAGCGCTGATCCAGCAGTCGGTGAGTCGCTGCCCGTCGTCGCGCGCCACACTGGTGGGGAGCGAAGCGAAGCCCGTGCGATGGAGCGCTTCGTAGAGCCAGTCGCCGCTCGAGTCGCCGGTGAACATGCGCCCGGTGCGATTGGCGCCGTGCGCGCCCGGAGCAAGTCCCACGAGGACCAGCCGCGCGTGCGGGTCGCCGAACCCCGGCACGGGCCGGCCCCAGTACGTCTCATCCCGATACGCCCGGCGCTTCTCGCGAGCCACCGCCGCGCAGTGTGCACGCAGCCTGGGGCATCGCTCGCACGCCACGATCTCGCGCGACACCGCGGCGAGCGTGCGCGCGGGCATGCGCGCGCCGGGGCGTGTGGCGCTCCGAACCGCGCTCACCGATGACCCAGCCAGGTGAGCCGGCGAACCACGGCGCCGCGCGCGTCCTCGAGTCGCGCCCAGTAGATGCCGGGCCGCACACGCTCGCCGCTCTCCGCGCGCCCATCCCACACCAGCGCGGGAGCCTCGCCCGCAACCGGCCTCTGCCACACTCGCCGGCCGTTCGCGTCCACGATGGTCAGCGACGCGCCCCCGCTCACCCGTTGTGCCGTGAAGCGCACGCTTCCCGTCGCGGGTTCGGGTGCGACGAGCAGCGACGCCCGGCACTGTCCGCTCACGAGCGCGTCGCAGCCACCGTGAAGCCTGAGCAGCGCGAAGCCGCCCGGCGGCAGCGTGAGCGCCACACGCGCGCCGGCCGCGCTCTGCGCGCTGGGCCACGGCGACCACGCGCCCGATTCCTCCAGCCGCTCCGCCTCGCGCCCGCCCACCAAGTCCAGCACGATCGTACGCTCGAATACCGAGTCGCGATTCGCCACGAACAGGTGGGGCACGCCCTGCGGTGAGGCGAACTGGCCCAACGTCGCGCGGCCCTCGACCGCCGCGAGCAGCGAGTCCGGTGCGAACGCGGTCCCGCCCGTCGGTTCACCGCCGGTGTGCTCGGTCCCGAGCCAGGTGAGGCCGGCGAGCGCCTCGCCGACTGGGCGCACGAGGCGGTTGAGCGAGCGCACGCGCTCGAACTGCGGTGAGCGTTCACCGGTGCCCCAGCGGATCATGCCGTCCCCCCAGTTCAGGTCCGGGTCCGGCGCCGGCGTCCAGTAGGTGAAATAGCCGATGCCGCGCGCACCATACGAGAGCCACTGCGCCACCTGCCACGACAGCAAGCCATCGTTCATCGCTCGGAACGGCCCGTGCTTCGTGACCAGTACGATGCCCCAGAACGGCAGGCCGAACTCGCGCGCCACCTGGGCGGTGCCCGCCGCGTTCTCGATGAACTGACCGCGCTCGCCATTGACGAAGTGATCGTAGTGGTCGGTGGAGAGCACCGCCGGCCGCACCTCGCTCGCGTAGCGGCGGAGGTGCTCGATGAACGCAGCATGCGTGGAGAAGCCGATCCGGCCGACCAGGTTGTTCCAGCCCGGATGCAGCGGATCGCGCTCACGCAGCAGACGGAACCACTCGGCCAGCCGCGGGAACGTCGCCTCCGTTGGCTCGTCTCCCAGGTAGTAGCCGAGGAATGCAGGCTCGTCGCGGTAGGCGGCGACGATCGAATCGAGCGTGGCGAACGAACCCGAGTCGCTCTCGTGAACGTGGTCGAGGCGGTTGTCGAGCAGCAGGTTCTTCACGCCCACCGCTGCGGAGAACGCGAGCCGTTGGCGGTTCGTCGCTTCCAGGCCAGGGTCCTCCCACGCGAGCACCGTGGTATTCAGCCCAGCGGCCGCCAGCTCCGCGTAGCGTTCCGCCGTGGCGAACTCCGCCGGCGGCGACACCCAGCCGAACAGCGCGAAGCGGGGCAACGACGCGGTGCCCGGGTGGGGCTCGCTGCCCGCGCGCGCGGGCGGAAGCGGCGGGCGACCCTCACGGTCGCCGGCCGCGGTGGCGGCGGCGATCGTCAACACCAGAGCCGCGGAAACCAGCGTTCGCATGCCTCGTCGCTCCCGTGGGCGTGCTTGAAAGCGCCCGGACAATCCCATAGCTTGCCCCGGTGCTCGAACGATTACGGGGCCTCATCCTGGGCGGCCGGAAGAACCTGTTCGACCCCAGGATCCACCACCAGCTCGCGCTGATCGCGTTTTTCGCCTGGGTGGGATTGGGGTCCGACGGCCTCTCGTCCTCATCCTACGGCCCCGAGGAAGCCTTCCTCGCCCTCGGCTCGCACACCCACCTCGCACTCTACCTGACGGTGGCCATGGTGCTCACCGTCTTCCTCATCTCGGCCTCGTACACGCAGATCATCGAGCTGTTCCCGAGCGGCGGCGGCGGTTACCTGGTCGCCACCAAGCTGCTCGGCACCACGCCCGGCGTCATCTCGGGCGGCGCGCTCGTGGTGGACTACGTGCTCACCATCGCCATCTCGATCGCCTCCGGCGTGGATGCGATCTCCTCGTTCCTGCCGCCTGTGCTCGCCGTCTGGAAGGTTCCCGCGGAGGTGTTGCTCGTGGGCGGGCTCACCGCCTTGAACCTGCGGGGTATCAAGGAATCGGTGTCGTTGCTGATGCCGATCTTCGTGGCGTTCGTGCTCGCCCACGTCGCGCTCATCGGGTACGGCATCGCCACCCACCTCGGCGACTTCGCGCCCATGCTGAGCGCCACCGTGGCGGATACCCGCGCCGCCACAACCGAGCTGGGTATGCTGGGCGTGATCGCGCTGTTCCTGCGCGCGTTCTCGCTGGGCGGCGGCACGTACACCGGGATCGAGGCGGTCTCCAACAGCACGGCCATCCTGCGCGAGCCCCGTGTGGAGACCGGCAAGCGGACCATGGGCTACATGGCCGTTTCGCTCGCGTTCACGGCCGGCGGCATCCTGCTCTGCTACCTACTGAATCGCGTCACGCACGAGCCCGGCCGCACGTTGAATGCCTCGTTGTGGACGGTGCTCACCCAGGGGTGGTCCTTGTGGGGCCTGCCGGTCGGCACCGGCATCGTGATCTTCACGCTGCTCTCCGAGGGCGCGCTGCTGTTCGTGGCCGCGCAGACCGGCTTCGTCGCCGGCCCGGCGACGCTCGCCGCCATGGCGGTGGACCAGTGGGTGCCGAAGCGCTTCGCGCACCTCTCCGAACGGCTAGTCACGCAGAACGGCATCCTCACCATGGGCTTCGCGGCCATCGCCACGCTCATCTACACCGGCGGCGCGCTAAGGCTGCTCATCGTCATGTACTCCATCAACGTGTTCCTGACCTTCACGCTCTCCCAGCTCGGCATGGTGCGCCACTGGTGGGAAGTGCGGCGCAGCGAGGCGCACTGGCGGAGGCGACTCCTGCTCGCGCTGCTCGGCACCGTGGTCACGGGGGGAATCCTGATCGTGACCTCGGTGATCAAGTTCACGCAGGGCGGCTGGGTGACGCTGGCGGTGACCGGAGCGTTCATCCTGCTGTGCATGGCGGTGCGCGCGCACTACGTGCGTGTGCGCGGCGTGCTGAAGAGCCTGGATGACGTGCTCTCGGACCTGCCCATGCCGGAGCGCGACTCCGCGCCCGAACTGGCACCCGATGGCCCGACCGCCGTGGTGCTGGTCGAGGCCTATGCAGGCCTCGGCATCCATACGCTGCTCACCGTGCAGCGCATGTTCCCGCGCCACTTCAAGAACCTGGTGTTCGTGTCGGTGGGGCTCGTGGACTCGGGGCAGTTCAAGGGCACCGAGAGCGTCGTGGCGCTGGAGCAGAAGGTGCAGGGCGACCTCGAGAGGTACGTGGAACTGGCACAGAAGATGGGCTTCTACTCTGAGTATCGCTTCACGCTCGGCACCGACCTGATCGAGGAGCTGGAGCAGATCTGCCACGACCTGCAGAAGGAGTTCCGCCGCTCCATCGTGTTCGCGGGCCAGCTCGTGTTCCAGCGCGAGACTGTGTTCACGCGTACGCTGCACCACGAGACGGCGTTCAGCATCCAGCGCCGGCTGCAGTTCGCCGGCATCCAGGTGATCATCCTGCCCATCCGCGTGTGGCAGAAACAGAAGAGCGCCTGACGCTCGCAGAGGAGTCCCGGCCATGTTCACTCTCGACCTTTCCGGTAAGCACGCGCTCGTGCTGGGCGTGGCGAACCACCGCAGCCTGGCGTGGGCGATCGCGAAGCAGCTGCACGCCGCCGGCGCGACACTGTGCCTGACCTACGCCGGCGAGCGGCTGCAGAAGGGCGTCGAGGAGCTGGCCGCCACGCTGCCCGGCACGCTGGTGCTGCCGTGCGACGTCACCGATGACGCCCAGATCGACCGCGTGGCGAACGACCTCGGCCAGCGCTGGGGTTCCATCGAGATGCTCGTGCACGGTGTGGCGTTCGCGAACAAGGAGGACCTCGAGGGCTCGTTCGTGGCCACGTCGCGCGAGGGCTTTCGCACTGCGCTCGAGGTGAGCGCCTACTCGCTCATCAACGTCACGAACCGCGTGCAATCGCTGCTCGTGAAGAACGGCGCCGCGATCGTGTCGCTCACCTACCTGGCCGCCGAGCGCGCCGTACCGAGCTACAACGTGATGGGCAGCGCCAAGGCGGTGCTCGAGCAGGCCACGCGCCAAATGGCGTTCGAGCTGGGTCCCAAGAACATCCGCGTCAACGCGGTGAGCGCCGGGCCGGTGAACACGCTCGCCGCGCGCGGTATCCGTGGCTTCACCGGGCTCTACAAGGAGCACGCCGAGCGGGCGGCCCTGAAGCGCAACATCACGCCGGAGGAAGTGGGCACGGCGGCGCTGTTCCTGCTCACCGACCTGTCGAGTGGCGTGACCGGCGAAGTGCTCTACGTGGACGCCGGCTACCGGATCATGGGGGTGTGACAGCACCGCACCGTGGCTGCGGAAAGGGGTGTCGTTGGCCCGCCGCACCGGTGTCCGCCCGGCCACGCATTGGGGGACCTGCCCCACCCGCAACTCCTTGGAACGTGGCCCGCGGCCGCTGGGATCGGCCCCCGGAATAGACCCGAGGACATGGCGTACTTCCTGCGTGACCGCTCAGCAGTAGCCCTAGCGAGTCCGAAAGGAGAACACCATGATGCTCGCAGCCACGTCGCACCCGATCGTCGGCGTGAACGCCCGCCGGGCCACGCTGATCCCCGCTTTACTGCTCACGTTGACCCGCGCCCTGCCGTTGCTCGCGCTCGCCACGCTCGCCGCCCCCTCCGCTCGGGCGTGGGAGGAACCGCAGCCGATCCGCCGCGCCACCGTGTGGCGCGAGCCCGACACGTGGGCGGATGGCCGCATCCTCGACGTCCAGATCCGCGTGGACGGCGAGGCCTCGCCGCTCTACTGGGCGCCCGGCCGTGACGATCGCCGCTACCTGCAGGCGTTCGCGGGCCGCAACTACTCGCTCGTGCTGCGCAACAACACCGGCAACCGCATCGCGGTGCTGCTCGCCGTGGACGGCTTGAACGCGGTGAACGGCGAGCTGAGCCAGCTCCAGTCGAGCGAGCCCATGTACGTGCTCGGTCCCTGGGAGCAGGCCACGATCCGTGGCTGGCGCACGTCGCTCGACGAGATCCGGCGGTTCGTGTTCGTGGACGAGCGCAGGAGCTACGCCGAGCGCACGGGCCAGGCCAACTCGGACATGGGCTGGATCCGCGTGCTGTCGTTCCGTGAGCAGCAGGCGTGGTGGCCGAACAGCGAGAACAACTGGGGCCGCCTGAAGAGCGGCTACCGTGACGGTGGCTCGAGTTCGGCGCTGCCGCCCTCGAAGTCCATGGATTCGCGCTCGGACACTCCTCGCGCGCAGGAATCGCTCGACGAGGCCGTGCCGAGCCCGGCAGCACCCGAGTCGCGGGCACGGGCCGTCATGCCGGACGCGAAGGACAACCTCGCGCGTGGCGAGAAGGAATCGGGCGGCCAGTTCCCCGGCACTGGCTGGGGCGAGCGCCGGCAGGACCGCGTGCGCCAGGTGCAGTTCACACCGGAGCGCGTGGCGGTGGACCGGTTGATCTTCCGGTACGAGTACGCGTCGGGCCTGCGGGCCCTCGGCATCACCCCGTTCCGCAACGGCCGGTTCGACCGGCTTCGTGAACGCGACGGCGACCTTGGCTTCGCCAAGCCGCCGCGGTGGTGATGGAACCTCGCGCGAGCGTCGCGGGCCCGAATGGCCGCGAGGCGAAGGGTGAAACGACGACGGGGCCCCGAAAGGGGCTCCTTCTCGTTTCAGTCCGGGTTCTGTCCGGGAGCGCCGCATTTTGCGCGGAACTCATGGTCGGAGCCGGGGATCTCGGCATTCAGCTCGAGAACATGCTGCGCGCCACGAACAGCAGGTTCGCGGGGCGCTCGGCGAGCCGGCGCATGTACCACGGGAACCAGTGGGCGCCGTAGCTGATGAGCACGCGCACGTTGCGGCCTGCTTTCACGAGGCGTAGTTGCTCGGCGCGGCCGATGCCGTAGAGCAGC
>JAHFBX010000119.1 GCA_023249815.1 Candidatus Eiseniibacteriota bacterium | reverse complement strand
CGAGGCGGTCCCGCACGCTGCGACGCAGCCTTCCGATCGCGAGCCGGAACAGGCTGTCCGCCGAGGCGACCTCGCCTTGCCGCCAGCGCGTCGACGCGGCGGCGAGCGCGGCCTCGGCGCGTGTGTGATCGGCGCTCAGCGCCCGGTCGGCGGCCTCGCGCGCGGCCGGCAGGTCACCCCGCTCGATCTGCAGCGCGGACGCGAGCAGCCAGGCGTCCACGCGCGTCGGGTCCAGCTTCGCGCACGTCGTATAGTGCTCCGCCGCGAGGTCGAGCGAGCGCGGCTCCAAGTACTTGAGCCAGTCTCGCCGCCAAGCATGGCCCAGCCCCATGCGGGCGTCGGGCTGGTTCGGTGCCAGCGACGCCGCGCGCCCGTAGTGCTGTCGCGACTGCTTGAGGAAGCCGGCCTGGTAGTACGCGCGGGCCAGGGACAGCTGGATGTCCGCACGGCGGGGCGCGAGTTCGGTGGCGCGCTCGAGTTCGGCGATCGCCAAGCGCCGCATCTCGATCGTTCTCCGGCCGAGGTGCTCCTCGGCGCTCGCGAGCAGCCGGGTCAACTCACCCTCGCGATTCGCGGCGGCGACCACGCGCGGCGGCGCTGCGAGCATCACGACCGCCGAGACGAGGCAGAGGAGGCGGGAACCGAACGGCTGCCGGCAGTGGGATCGCGTGCTCATGTCCTCTAGTCTTGGCCGGCGTGGAGCGCGCAGCCATCACCGGTCACACGCCCGGCGCGGGAGCCCCTTCGAGTATCGACGCGCGCGAGCGGTCGGGTCAATGTCCCGACCCTGAAACCACGTTCGTCTAGGGAGCGTTCGGCGCGCTTGACGCCCCGCGCCGCCCCGCCGGATAGTGCGCCGACACGTGAATATCTCTTCAACTGTTCACACGGGAGTCCCCATGTCCACGCTCCAGGGTCGCGCGCGCGCGCCTCGCCATGGCGCCGCGCACCCCGCGGCCGCACGCCGCACCATCTCCCCGTCCGAACGCGTCCGTCGCGCGCTCCAGGACCATACCCACGTCGAGCAGCTGTCGCGCATGTTTCGTGCGCTCGGCGATCCCACCCGCAGCAAGATGGTCTATGCGCTCTCGCTCGGCGAGCTGTGCGTGAGCGATCTTGCGGGCGCGCTCGGCGCGACGCTCTCGGGCACGTCGCACCAGCTCCGCATCCTGCGCGACCTCGACATCGTCCGGGTCCGTCGCGCCGGCAAGAGCCAGCTCTACTCGTTGAACGAGGCCGCGTTCGGATTCTGTTCCCCGCGTGTCTGCCAGGCGTGGAAGTCGGCGCTCGCACCCGACACGCTCGTGCGTCCGGGCCCGGGCGCGTAGGGGCCGCCGTGTTCGAAGCGCTCGTCATCACGCTCCGAGAAGGTGTCGAAGCGGCTCTCGTGCTCGCCATCGCGAGCGGCCTGCTCGCGCGCCAGGGCCAGAGCGCGCGCGTGCCCGCGCTCCTCGCAGGCGCCGGGGCCGCGCTCGCCGCGTCGATCGCGCTGGCCATGCTCGCGTCGCGCGTGACCTGGAACCAGGAGATCGTGGAAGGCGTCGCGATGCTCGTCGGCGCGGTGTTCGTGCTGTCGCTCACCTGGTGGATGTGGAAGTCGGCCCCGCACATGAAGCAGGAGATCGAGTCCGGGCTCGCGCGCGGCGCGCGCGGCGGCGCCTGGGGCGTGGCGCTGTTCGGGTTCGTCATGGTGCTCCGCGAGGGCTTCGAGACCGCGGTGTTCCTGGCCGCGGCGGAGTTCAACTCGGCGGGTCTCATGCTGTGGGCCGGCGCCGCGATCGGCCTGGCGCTCGCGATCGGGTTCGGTGTGCTGTTCGCGCGAGGTGCGCTCAAGGTGCCGCTCAAGCCGTTCTTCTCGCTCACCACCTGGGTGCTGCTGCTGCTCGCGTTCCAACTTCTGGTCGGCGGCCTGCACGAACTCTCCGAGGGCAAGGTGCTGCCGGCGTCGCGCACCGAGATGGCGATCATCGGACCGCTCATCAAGAACGAGCTGCTGCTGTTCACGCTCACGCTGGCGCTGGCGCTGGGCTGGATGCTGTTCGGCACCGGCGGGAAACAGCCAGCGAGTGACGCCGCGGGTTCGGCAGCCTCCGGCCCCGAGGCGCGGCTGGCGCGCGCCGCCGCGGCCCGACAGGTCGCGTGGCGCAGGGGTTTCCTGGTCCTCGGCCTCGCCGTGGTCGGCGTGCTGGCGGTGGCGTTCACGACCCGGTCGCGCATCCCCGGCCCGGAGCCCGCGGAGACGCTCACTCCCTTAGACGGTGTCGTCTCGATCGATGCCGCCACGCTCGGCGACAAGCGCATGCACTTCTACGAGGTCGCGACGCCCGCCGGCCCGGCTCGTTTCTTCGTGCTCGAGCAGGGTGGCGTCATCTTCACGAACCTGGACGCCTGCGAGATCTGTGGCCCCATCGGCTATTTCCTCGAAGGCTCGGCCGCGGTGTGCCGGAACTGCACGTCGCCGATCGCTCTCGGCTCACTCTCGAACGGCGGCGGCTGTAACCCGGTGCCCGTGGCGCACAGGCTGGAGGACGGTCGGGTCACGCTCTCGCTCGCCGATCTCGCCGCCGCCGTGCCGCGCGCGAGGGGACGCTGACGATGCTCGTTCGGCTCGTCATGGGTTCGCTCCGCGCCCGGAGGTCGCGCGTGCTGCTCTCGCTGCTAGCCGTGACGCTCGGCACGGGCGTGGCCACCGCGCTCGGCACGCTCGCACTTCAAGTAGGCGACGACCTGGCGCGCACGCTGCGTGCGGCCGGACCCAACTTCGTGCTGCGGCCGGAGGGCGCGTCGTGGCGGCCGGACGCGGTCGGCGAGGCACGCGTCCCGCGCGCCGGCTTGGCCCTCCCGGAGAGCGCGGTCGCGTCGTTGCGATCCACGTTCTGGCGGAACAACGTGCTCGAGGCAGCACCCGAGCTGGACCTCTCGTTGCGCGTCCAGGGCCGTGTCGTGGACGTGACCGGCACTTGGTTCGCGCGTGACGTCGCCACGAGACAAGGTCCGTGGCGGACCGGGATGGCGAGGCTTCATCCGCGCTGGCGGGTGACGGGTGCCTGGCCCGGCGAGGACTACTCGGAGGTGGCGCTCGGCAGCGAGCTCGCGCGCTCGCTGCGGGTCTCCCCTGGCGAATCGCTCACGTTCGAGCCGGCGGGCGCGAGCGTGCGGCTCAAGGTCTCGGGTACGGTCATGGCTGGAGGGCTCGACGCGCGTCGTGCGTGGATCCCGCTGGAGCTCGCGCAGCGGCTGTCGCGGCGTCCCGGGGAGGTGGACCGCGTCGCGCTCTCGGCGATGGTCCGCCCCGCGCCGCGACGCGACGCACCGGATCCCGCGCGCGACCCCGAGGCGTTCGAGAAGTGGATGTGCACCGCGTACCCGGCGAACGTGGCGCGCGATCTCGCCGCGGCGCTGCCCGGCGCCGAGGTCGTGCCGCTGACCGAGCTCGTGGCGGGCGAGGCGGGCGTGGTGAACCGCCTGCACCTGCTCATGCTGCTCCTGGCGCTCGCCGCGATCACGGCCTCGACGCTCGGGCTCGCGTCCACCACCACCGCCACGGTGGTCGAGCGCTCGCGCGAGTTCGGCCTGATGCGCGCGATGGGCGCCACGGGGACCCAGCTCGCGTCCCTGCTCCTCTCCGAGACGCTGCTCGTCTCGCTCGCGGGTGGTGCGCTCGGCTGGCTCGCCGGCACCGGTGCCGCCGCGCTGATCCGCGGCGACGCGTTCGCCGCGCCGGCCACCGCGCAGCCGCTGCTTCTGCCCGCCGCGCTGGTCGTGGCCGGCGGCGTGGCGCTCGCCGGCACGTGGGGGCCGCTGCGCCTGGCGTTGAGACTCGATCCCATCGAGGTGCTGCGTGGCTGACCCGCGCGCCCGCATGGAAGCGCGTCTGCTGTGGGCCTCGCTGTGGCGTCGCCGCGGCATGGCGGGGCTTGCCGCACTCGCGGTGGCGATCGGAGCCAGCGTGGCCGCGGCACTGCTCCATGTCTCGGGTGACGTGAACGCGAAGCTCACACGCGAACTCCGCTCGCTGGGACCCAACCTCGTCGTGGCGCCGACCAGCTCCGCTGGAGAAGGATTCATGGACGAGGCCGCGACCCGCCGCCAACTTGCCGAGGCGGGCGTGGACGGCGTGCCCCTCCTCTATGGAAGGGCGCTGCTTGGCGGACACGCCATCGTCATCGCAGGCGCCGACCCCGCGGCACTCGCGCGGCTCCACCCGTCGTGGCAGCGGCGCGGCGAACCGAACGGCGCGCAGGCGGGCGTGGCGCTCGCGCGCCGATTGGGGCTCGCCGCGGGCGATACGCTCGAGCTTGCGAGCCCCGAGGGAGGCCACTCGCTCGCCGTGCGCATCGGCGGCACGTTCGAGTCCGGAGGCTCCGATGACGAGGCGCTGTGGCTCTCGCTTCCCGAGGCGCAGGCGCTCTGTGGCCATCCCGGCGAGGTGAGTCTGGTGCAGGCGCGCGTCGCAGGCGGCACGGCGAGCGTCGAAGCGGTGGCGGCAGAGCTCGAGCGCGGCGGCAACCTCTCGGCGCTGCCGCTGCACGCACTCTCGGCCACGGAGCAGGGACTGCTGGACCGCATGCGCCGGCTCATGCTGCTGGTCACGCTCGCGGCGCTCGTCGCGGGAGCGCTCTCGGCCTATGGCACGCTCACGGATCTGGCGCTCGAGCGCCGGCGCGAGATCGCGCTGTTGAAGGCGATCGGCGCGCCGCGGCGGCGCATCATCGGCCGCTTCCTCGCGGAGTCGATCGCGATCGGGCTCACGGGGGGCGTGCTGGGCTGGATGATGGGCGCCGGATTCGCGCTGTTCATCGGCCGGCTCGTGTTCCATGCGGCACTCAGGCTTCAGCCCGGCGTGCCGCCGCTCGTCGTGGCGCTCGCCGTGGGCATCGCGCTCGTGGCCGCCGCGGGGCCGATCCAGCTGGCGCTCGCCGTGGAGCCGGCGCGCGCGCTTCGGGAGGACGGGTGAGCGCGCCGCTCGTCAAGCTGGAGGGCGTGTCGCGCCACTATGGCGCACTCAAGGCATTGGACGGCGTGGACCTCGCCATCGCGCGCGGCGAGTGGCTGGCCGTGATGGGTCCGTCGGGCTCGGGCAAGAGCACGCTCATGCATCTCCTGGGCGCGCTCGACACGCCGAGCCTCGGGCGCGTCTGGGTGGATGGGGTCGACGTGAGCGCCCTGAACGAGAGCGCCCGCGCGCGCTTTCGGCGCGAGAAGGTGGGCATCGTGTTCCAGCAGTACCACCTGCTCCCCTACCTCACAGCGCTCGAGAACGTCATGGTGGCGCAGCACTATCACTCGGTCGCCGACGCGGACGAGGCGCGCGCCGCGCTCGATCGCGTGGGGTTGGGCGACCGCGCGTCGCACCTCCCGAGCGAACTCTCGGGCGGCGAACAGCAGCGCGTGTGCGTCGCGAGGGCGCTCGTGAACCAGCCGGCGCTGCTCCTCGCCGACGAGCCCACCGGGAATCTCGACGAGGAGAACGAGGGCCTGGTGCTGGCGCTGTTCGAGGAACTGCATGCCGAGGGCCACACGCTCGTCACCGTCACGCACGCCATGCGCGTTGGGCTCCTGGCCGACCGGCGCATCGAGCTCTCGCACGGCCGGCTCGTGGACCTGACCGTGCCGAGCCAGGAGATCGTCCGTCGCTACGACGAGGTATTGATCCAGCTCTGGCTCACGGACGAACGGCGCGCGACGCTCCCACCCGAGCGCGTGCGCGTGCCCGACGTCGTGGATCCGCGGCGCACGCTCAAGGGCATGCACGAGTCCGGTCTGCTCGCCTCCCCCACCGGGCCGCTCGAGTTCACGCTGCGCGGCCGCCACCGTGCCCGCGACCTGATCCGTCGGCGGCGGCTCGCCGAGGTGCTGTTCTCTTCGGCGCTCCACCTCCCCGAGCACGAGGTCGAGCAGACCGCCTGCCTCATGGAGCACGTCATCGATCCGAGCGTCGCCAACTCCATCTGCTCGTTCCTCGGTCACCCGAGGCGCTGCCCGCACGGCCGGCCCATCCCGCCCGGGGACTGCTGCGAGCTGCCCATCGTCCAAGGCTGACGGGGAGTCCACCCTCCGAGTGGAATCGAGCGTGCGCGCCGAGCCTCGCGACCTGCGTTCGTCCGGGAGACCGCGAGAGCGGCTCGACGCGCGGGGCCGCCCTTGCAGCACGTCCTCGAATGGAGCGCATGCGTTCCCCTCCCGGCACCCACCCGGAGCTCCCGAGCCGGGGCGTCTCTCCACCTCCGTGTTCCTCGATCCGACCGAGTCCATGCCCCGTCGCGTCCTCGCGCTCACCCTCCTGGTGCCGCGCTGCGACCTCGTCTCGGGCCGGCTGCGCGCGGCGCTGCGCTTCCCGGGGCCGGCCCGCGATCGAACGGTCGCGCTCGCGCCGGGGACACCGCTGGCGCCGGGGGGTTGCCACTTCGTGCGCCTTCGCCCGGGCGCAGACCCGGCGAGCGCCCGCGTGGGAGTGTTCGACTGACGCCGCTCGATCCCGCGGGCCGCGCGAGCCCGACCGGAACCGCGTTCGCGCTCTTGTCGCTCGCCGAGGGCGCGCGCCGGCTGCCGCGTGCGCGCGTGCTCGACTTACGCGATCCCGGGCGCTTCGCGCACGGGCACCCGGCGGACGCGGGTCGCATCTCCGAGGTGGAACTCCGCGAGCGTCGCATGGAACTCCCATCCCGCGACGAGTCGGTGCTCGTCGTGGACGACGATCCGGCCGGCGCGCGCCGTGTGGCGGAGCAGTTGGTGCAGCTTGGCTACTTTCGCGTCGCCTGGCTCGATGCGCCGCTCGAAAGTGACGCCATGGGCCTGGTGTCCCGCCAGCCGCCGGCGCGCCTGTGGTCGCCGTCGTCATTCCTCGAGCGCGTGCAGGGACGCCTCCGCCGTGGCCGCGCGCTCGACCTGGCGTGCGGCTCGGGGCGGGCGGCCGTGTTCCTGGCGGGCGCGGGCTTCGAGGTGGAGGGCTGGGATGTGGACACGGGCGCGTTGCGGCTCGCGCGCAAGTTCGCGGAGCGAGAAGCCGTGACCGTCGCGTTTCGCCAAGTGGATCTCGAGGCGGGCGGCCTGCCGGCGAGCGAGCGGGCGTTCGACCTGATCGTGGTGATCCGCTACCTCCACCGCGACCTCTTCGCCTGGATCGAGCGCTCGCTCGCTCCCGGCGGCGCGCTCGTCTACGAGACGTTCCGGCAGGGGCAAGAGCGCTTCGGTCACCCGCAGCGCGCGCGGCACCTGCTCGAGTCCGGTGAACTCCGGCGGGCGTTCCCGTCGCTCGTCGTGGACCTGCACGAAGAGACCTCGGAGAGCGAGCCCCCGGTGCTCGCGCGACTGCTCGCGCATCGCCCCTGAACCTGCGCTGCCTCGTCGCGCGGGCCCTGGGCGAGGAATCGCGGCAGGCGCTGCGCGCGGCTCAGGTGCGCTTGACCACCAGCACGTCGCAGGGAGCGTGCGACACGACGTGCGAGGCGACGCTCCCCAACACGAGCTTGGGCAGTCCGGTCCGGCCGTGTGAACCGAGCACGACCAGGTCGGCGTTCTCCTGCTTGGCGACATCCACGAGTGCCGCGCGCGGATCGCCGGGCAGCACCTTGCTCGTCGCCTTGAACCCGGTCTTCCGAAGCTCGCCCTCGGCCTTCTTGCACAGGTCCTCGTGGTGCTGGGTGAGCTGCTCGAGGAGTTCGGTGGGATACGTCACCGCTGGAGCGAGCACGTCGGCATAGGCGACGATCGGGGTCGGCACCACGGACACCACGGTCACCTGCGTCCCTTCGGGCTGCTCGTGCCCGAGGATCCAGCGCAGCGCCGCCGCGGCATGCGGCGAGTCATCGAAGCCGAGCACGATTCTCATCGTCGCCTTCCCTTCGTTCGCGTGAGCGAGCGCCGTCCGCTCGAGAACGGCATGCTGTCACCGCGGGCGGATGCCGGCAATCCGGGCGGCCGCCACAGCCTAGGCGCGAGCCTCCAGGGCCTCGGTTCCAAGCCACGACGTCCCGCTCGAGGCGTCGAACAGCAGCGCGTTCTCGGGGCGTGCCGCGAGCGCCGCGGTCTCGCCGACAGCCGGCGCGGGACCGGAAGCGACGCGCGAGACGAGCGGCCCCACGTCACTCGTCCAGTGGACGAGTGTCTCGCTGCCGAGCGGTTCCACCAGCTCTACGCGTGCCGCAAGGCCGTGCGCAGCGGGCCGCAGGTCCTCGGGCCGTACGCCGAGCGTC
>JAHFBX010000118.1 GCA_023249815.1 Candidatus Eiseniibacteriota bacterium | reverse complement strand
GCGGGCTCGCCGCCTCCGGGCGCGTCCACCCGGCGCTCCTCGAAGAGTTGCTCGCGGATCCCTTCTTCTCGATGCCGCCCCCTCGTTCGACCGGGCGCGAGCGCTTCGGCGAGCGCGATGCCGAGCGGCTGGCCGAGATGGGGGAGAGCATGGGGCTCTCGCTCGAGGACACGCTCGCGACCGCGGTGGAACTCACGGCGGGCTCGGTGGAGCGCGCGATCCGCGAGTTCGTGCTGCCGCACGGCGCGGTGGACGCCGTCTACGCGAGCGGCGGCGGTGTGCGCAACGTCACGCTCATGACGGCGCTCCGCCGCCGGCTGGAAGACATCACGCTGTCGCGCCTCGATGACCTCGGCGTCTCGCCGGGCATCAAAGAGGCGCTCGCGTTCGCGTTCCTGGCACACCTCACGTTGTGCGGCGCACCCGGCAATGTGCCCGGAGCCACCGGAGCGCGCCATGCGGTCGTGCTCGGCAGCATCACGCCGGGCGGACCGCTCGCGGCGTCGCGGCCGTGAGCGCGCTCGCGAAGCCCGCGAAGGCGGCGCTCGCTGCGCTGCTGGCGGTGGCGCTGCTCGCATCGTCGGGTTGCGCGCCCATCGCGGTGGGTCACTCGGGGCCGACGCCTCCGGCGGCGGAGCCTGTTCCGGCGCCCCCCGTGACGAATCCCGCGCCCGAAATCCGGCACGAGGAGCCCCCCGCGCCCGTGGAGCCGCCGAGTGGCGAGACGCGTGAGCCCACGCTCGATGTCGGCCTCGCCTGGGACCTGGACAACACACAGGTGGACTTCACTGGCTCGCAGGTCCTCGAGGTACAGAGCCCCGACCGCCCCGGCGTGCACTCCGCCGGGGGCCCGGTGGAACTGCGCGTCTCGGGCACGCAGCTCCTGGTGACGCCGCGTGACCGCGCCCGGGCGGTCCCGCTGCTCGTGCTCCACGCCGGCGACACGCTCTGGGTGGGGCCCGCGCGGCTCACGAACGGCGAGTCGGCCATGCTGCGCTGGAACGGCCAGAGTTGGCGCGGCCGTTTCAAGGTGTTCATGAACGCGCGCGGCAAACTCACCGTGGCGACGCGCCTTGAGCTCGAACCCTACTTGAAGGGCGTCGTCCCGGGCGAGATCGGCGCGCTGGCCGACTCCCTGCTCGAGGCGGGCCGCGCCCAGGCCATCGCCGCGCGAAGCTACACACTGTTCTACAAAGGTCGCCGCGGCGAGGAAGGCTTCGACCTCTACGCCACCGTCGAGGACCAGGTCTATGGCCCCGAGGGCGCTGAGCGGCCGCTCGCCACGCGCTGCGTCGAGAGCACGAGCGGGATGGTGGCACTGTCGCGCGGGACGCCGATCCGCGCCAACTACTACTCGACCTGTGGCGGCATCACCGCTGAAGCCTGGGAGGCATGGCCCACGACGCCCTACGACTACCTCACGAGCCACCCGGATGCCGACGGCGCCGTGGACCACTGCGCCGCTTCGCCGCACCACCGCTGGCGCGAGGAGTGGACGGCGAGCGAGTTCACCGCCAACCTGGCGCGGTACGGGCGCACGTTCAGCGTGGCGCTGCCGGCCGCGGGCGTGGGCGAGCTGATGGACGTCCGCGTCGCCGAGCGCTCCCGCTCGGGACGCGTCTGGTGGCTCGAGGTGGAGACCACGACAGGCGTCATCCGGGTGCACGCGCACTCGCTTCGCCAGGTGCTGCGACGCGGTGGCAACTCGGGCACCATCCTGCGCTCGAACCTGTTCAAGATCGCCGTGCGGCGCGAACTCGTGTCTCGGCGGGTGCTCGGAGTGGTGGCGAGCGGCGCGGGCTTCGGCCACGGCGTGGGGCTCTGTCAGACAGGCGCGCTCGGCATGGCGAGGGACGGCTCGCGCGGCGAGAGCATCCTGGCGCACTACTATCCCGGGGCCTCGTTCAAGCGGCTCTACTGATAGAACGGCGTGAAGCTTCCCGCTCGACGCGGGAGCGAACGGCGCGCTCGCGCGCCCGTTGACACCCCGGGGAGCGGTCGCTATTGTGCCGCGTTCCTTGGCGTTGCGGCGGTTCCACCGCGACGCGCGCCGGGCTCGCGGGGTTGTAGTTCAGTTGGTTAGAACGCCTGCCTGTCACGCAGGAGGTCGCGGGTTCGAGTCCCGTCAACCCCGCCATTCACCTTCCCGCGCCGCCCGTGAACGCCTGCCCGGGTGGCGGGCCGGCGACGAGCCTTGTGCCCTCCGTGAGACTTCTCCGGAAGCCCGCGCATCGCTCGAATCGGGCGGTTTTCGGCTCGACTTCGCCGCTCGCGGCTCGGCACTCCGCAAGGCGGAGTGCTCGTAGAGACGCCAGCAACGTCGCGAGGCTCGGCAACCGCTCAGCAGCCGCTCGGCTGCCGCCCGGAGAGGCTCGTGAGCCTTCTCGGCGAGGCTCGCATTTTCCATTGACCCCCCGGAGGTGCTTCGTATACTGCGCGTGCTTTCGGTGGGAAGCGCGTGATCGTACAACTGGCGGAACCTCGCGGTGGATCACGCATCAAAGGTGTGGCGCACGCGAAGTGCGTCGAGTGAGTCCCGCTCACGAGGGGTGACATGAAGCGCAAGAAGGGCGGCGAGGACGACGACTTCGACGTCTTCGGCGGAGAGGATGTCGAAGCGCTCGGAGACGACGAGATCGAAGACGACGAGGAGTTCGACGAGGACGACCTCGACGACGAGTTCAGTGATGATGACGACGACTTCGACGAGGACTTCGTCGAGGGCGACGACTTGCAGGTAGGTGACGACGACTTCGACGAGTTCGGCGGCAACGACTCCGAGAGGTGAACGCTCATGCTGATCGCGATCGGACCAAGACACCGCGCCTGGCGCGGGACAAATGGAGGTGGCTGACGAGATGACCGGATTCGGGCCTCACCTCATGCTCGATGGATACGGGTGCGATAAGGAGAAGCTGACGGATCTGAACCTCATCTACCGGATCCTGGAGGAACTTCCCGCCCGCATCGGCATGACTAAGATCATGCCGCCCTACGTGTTCAAGTACAGCGGCTTGAAGCCCGAAGACTGGGGCCTGTCGGGTTTCGTCCTGATCGCGGAAAGCCACATCAGCATCCACACGTTCCCGGACAAGAACTACGTGTCAGTGGACATCTTCTCGTGCAAGGCGTTCGACACCGATTTCGCCCGGGATTACTTGAAGCACACGTTCGGGATGGCCAAGGTGGAGTGCAACATCCTCGACCGCGGCACCGAGTTCCCGAAGGACATCAATGGCGCGGCGGCGGAAGTCCGCACGCAGCGTCGCCGCGTGGGGCGTCCCGCCGCTCGGACCGCCTGACCGGTCGTTCTCGACACGGGCCCCGGCCGAGCGATCGGCCGGGGCCTTGTGCTTTCCGGGCGAGGACGGCACTCTGCGAACCCTTTCCGCGCCCGGTGGCCCACGCGCCACCCACGGGCGCGCGTTCGGTCCCGACACCCCCTTCCGCGCCTCGCGTCCGCCGAGGCGCGGCCCGTGAACGTCGCAAGGAGCTGTCGCGCATGAAGCCCACGTCCCCGACCTGGGGCCTGCCGTTCAACTTCGCTGGTCTCGAGCCGGAACACTCGTCGTTCGAGTCGAGCCGCGTCGCAGTCCTGCCCGTGCCCTACGACTTCAGCACGTCGTACCAGGGCGGCACGCGCTGGGGGCCGCACGCGATCCTCGCGGCGTCCCGGAACATGGAGGTGTGGGACGACGAGCTGGGGGCCACGTACCAGGCCGGCATCCACACGCTCCCCGAGCTGGAACCCACGGCGCTCGGCCCCACCGAGATGGCGAAGCGCGTGGAGCAGGCGTTCGACTGGATCCTCGACGCGGGCAAACTGCCCGTCATGCTGGGCGGCGAGCACAGCATCACCGCGGGCGCCGTGCGCGCGCTCTTGAAGCGCGCACCGAAGCTCTCCGTGCTGCAGCTGGACGCGCACGCCGACATGCGCGACAGCTACTTGGACTCTCCCGACTCGCACGCCTGCGTCATGCGCCGCATCCGCGAGCGCTGCCCGGCCGCGTCCGTGGGCATCCGCTCGCTCTCCGAGGAGGAGGCCGAGTACCTGAAGGCCCATCCGGCGCCGATGTGGAGCACGCGGAGCTTCCGGATGCTCGGCGGGAACTGGAAGCCCATCCTGGACGCGCTCACCGACGACGTGTTCATCACGTTCGACCTGGACGGGCTCGACCCGGCCTACCTGCCCGGCACCGGCACGCCCGAGCCCGGCGGGCTCGACTGGTACGAAGCAAGCGACTTGATTGGAGCCGTGGCGGCGAAGAAGCGCATCGTGGGCTTCGACGTGGTGGAGCTGGCGCCCATCCCCGGCAGCGTGGCGTCGGACTTCCTCGCCGCGCGCATGACGTATCGGATGATCGGCCACATGCTCCAGAACCAGCGGTGAGCACGGCCAGCCTTCAGAGCCTGCGATGAGCAAAGTCATCGCCGCCGCCCAGCTGGTGCTGCGCAAGGGCGAGGACCGCCGCGTGCGCGGTGGCCACCCGTGGATCTTCTCCAACGAGGTGGAGAGCTGGCAGGGCGGCGTCGAGGACGGCGGGCTGGTGGATGTGGTGGACCACCGCGGCGCGTTCCTGGGCCGCGCCTACATCAACCGCCACAGCCTGATCTGCGCCCGGCTCCTGACCCGCGGGCGCGACGAGATCGACACCGCGTTCTTCGTGAAACGCCTCGAGCGCGCGAAGCGCCTGCGCGACTCGGTGTACCCGGGAGAGCCCGCGGTGCGGCTCGTCTACGGCGAGTCCGACCAGCTCCCGGGCCTGGTGGTGGATCGCTACGGCGACTGGCTCGCCGTGCAGGTGCTGACGCTCGGCATGGAGAGCCGCCTCGGCGAGCTGAAGGCCGCGCTCGAGCGCGTTTTCGAGCCCACGGGCGCGGTGCTCGTGGCCGACTCGCCGCTTCGCACGCTCGAGGGGTTGGAGCAGCGCCGCGAGATCTGGTGGGGCAACGTGCCGGAGCGGGTGAGCGTTGCCGTGGGCGGGTTCGAGCTCGAGGTGGACCTGCTGCACGGCCAGAAGACCGGGCTGTTCCTGGATCAGCGCGAGAACCGGAAGCGTGCCGAGGCGCGCGCCAAGGGCCGGAGCGCTTTGGATGTGTTTTGCTATCAGGGCGAGTGGAGCATGCACCTGGCGCGCGGCGGGGCCACGACCGTGCTGGCCGTGGACTCGTCCGAGCCGGCGCTCGCGCTGGCGCGCGAGAACGTGGCGCGAAATGGCGTCGCCGAGAAAATCGAGTTCATGCGCGCCGACGCGTTCGATGCCCTCCGCCGGCTCGAACGCGAGGGCAAGCGCTACGGCATCGTCGTGCTGGACCCACCCGCGCTCATCAAGTCTCGCCGGGCCGTGGCGGCCGGGGCGAGGGCCTACCGTGAGCACAACCGGCTCGCGATGAGCCTGCTCGAGGAGGACGGCGTGCTCGTCACCTGCTCGTGCAGCCATCATTTGGACGACGATCTCTTTCGACAGGTCCTGCTCGAGGCGGCGCGGGCCGCGCGGCGGCCGATGCGCGTGCTGGACTGGGCGGGCGAGGCGCCCGACCACCCACGGCTGCTGGCGGTGCCGGAGACGCATTATCTCAAGTGCGCGGTGCTGCAGGCGCTGTAGCTCAAGGGGTGAGGTCGCGCGAGGCGCCGAGATCGATGCGCTGAGCGCGTCGAGGTAGCATCGAGCGATCGACTGACGCGCCGCACTGCATTCGCCAATTCTTGACTTGACGCGTTCGCGGGCGGTGCGAACGGCTCATCCACGATTGCGTCATGCGTTCGCTTGTGCCTGCCGTGGATGCCGCGTGAACGCCTCGCGCGCCTGCAGTCGCGCGCGTTGTTGCGACGTGCTCATGCAGGCAACAGGCGCGCGAATGCGCGCGTCGAGAATATGCATGCGATGATTCGCATGCCCCCGCGATGCACACTCACTCGCGGAGGCGCGCATGCCCGGCTACTCACTCGGACACCTCACCAACCACGTCCTGCTCCGGGACCTCACCGCTCTCGTCGCCCAGGACCGCGCCACGACGGCAGCGCTGCTCGCGCACATCACGGAGGTGGAGCGCCGCAGGCTCTACGCGGAGATGGGCTATTCGGCGATGTTCCACTATTGCGTGCGGGAGCTCGGCTTTTCCGAGGATATGGCGGCCAAGCGCAACCGCGCCGCACGTACCGCGCGCAGATTCCCCGCGATATTCGAGGCGGTCGCCGATGGCCGGCTGCACGTGACCGGCGTGTGTTTGCTCTCGCGCCCGCTTCGACACTTGCGAGGCAAGGCGGCAGAGGATCTGATCGCCGCCGCGGAGCACATGACCAGGGACCAGCTCGAGGTCTTGCTCGCCGAGCGATTCCCGCAGTCAGACCTTGCTCCTCAGATCAGGGCGTTGCCAGGATCACCGGCGCAGATGTGTGTTGTCGCACAGGCTCCGGGGCCTGTAGAGGTACAGGAGTCGTCAAGCAGCTCGGATAATGGTGACCGTGAACCAACCGGGGAGATACAGCCGGCTGCAGGGCCTGCCGTGACACCGGTGCCGCCGATGACGGTGCCACCGGGCAGGACGACCCCGCTCTCGCCCGGCCGCTTCGGGCTCCAGCTCACGATGTCCGCCGAGACCCGCGACAAGCTGCGCCGTGCGCAGGAGCTACTCGGCCATGTCGTGGAGCACGGTGACCTTGCGACTGTGCTGGATCGCGCGCTCCACGCGCTCATCGAGAAGCTCGAGCGCCGCCGCTTCGGCGCGACGGACGCGCCACGCGCATCGCGCCCCACCAGGAGCGTGCGCCACATCCCCGCTGGCGTTCGGCGCGCGGTCCGCGCGCGGGACCGCGAGCAGTGCACTTTTGTGAGCGACAAGGGCAGGCGCTGCGAAGAGCGCGGAGCGCTGGAGTTCGATCACGTGAAGCCTGTCGCCAGGGGCGGCGAGACGACCGTGGGCAACCTGCGATTGCGGTGTCGCGCGCACAATCAGCTCGAAGCCGATCGCGCCTTCGGCGCGGGATTCATGCAGTCGAAGCGGGAGAGCTCAAGGGAAGCCCGCCCGTCGTAGGAACGCCCCGCGGACCTTGGCCCGCGGGGCGTCTGGATCGGGAAGTCGCCTACTACCGCACCAGCATCACCTTGTGCACCGCCGTACGGCCGCCCGCGCGCAGCCGCATGAAGAACAGCCCGGCTGGGACGCGGCGGCCGGCGTCGTCCAAGCCGGTCCACTCGACCCGCTGGTCGCCCGCCGAGAGCGGGCCGTTGATGAGCGAGGCCACGCGACGGCCACTTGCGTCGTAGATCGAGAGATCGGCATCGGTGACGTCGTTCGACAGCGTGAACGCCGCGGTGACCCGGTAAGACATGGGATTGGGACCGACCGCGAGCCGCAGTGTGTTCGGGCGGTCGCCGACGGACGTTACCGCCGATGGGTCGTACTTCACGTAGACCGGACCGGTCCAGAGCTGCGCGTTGTCGAACATGCGGATGCGCGCGTAGTAGTGCGCCTCGGTGCCGATCGGGAACACGTCCCGCTCGCGCCACGCGAACGAGGCGTTGCCGATGCTCTTCGCCACGACGACCGCGTTCGACACGCCGGTGATGCCGCGGAGGAGCTCGATTTCGCCGACGCCGGCGCCGACGTCAGGGTCGATCACCTGGATCACGAAGCGCGGGCCCTGGGCCACGGTCCAGGCATCACCCATGGGGTGCTCCTCGGCCGAGAACAGCACCTGCGTGTTGTGGTCCATGCTCGCGTACGAACGTCGCGCCGCGAGCGCGCCGAGGATCAGGCTCTTCGTCTTGCCGGCGGCGAGCGCCACGGTGCGGCCCTGGGTCGCTGCGCCCCAGGTGGCGTTGTGATTGTCCTGGTCGACGGCCGGGGACACGCGGAAGCCCTTTCGCAGCGCGTCCTGGAACAAGCTCTCGTTGCCGGTCGTGCTCGGAGCATCACTCTCGGTGATGGACGTGGAGAACGCCGGGCCGGAGCCCATCGCCATCTGGCTCACGGTGGCATTGCCGTCGTTCGTGAGCGCGTAGTCGTTGAAGTCGCCGCTCGAGGGGTGGCACCACTCGACCACCGTGGGCAGGCCGCCGGCGGGCGGATTGGCGCGAAACGCGGTGTAGAGCCCGGTGTAGTCGCCCTGCGCCACGAACACGTCGTAGTTGCCGTTCTCCCAGCCGAACAGCGTGGGAGACTCGAACACGTTCGCGTGCCCGCCGGTGGAGATGATGCCCCACTCCTGGCCGAA
>JAHFBX010000117.1 GCA_023249815.1 Candidatus Eiseniibacteriota bacterium | reverse complement strand
CCATTGTTCGTGGAACGCCTCACACCGTTCTTGTCCGAGCAGTATTGCCACTCGCCCAGGATGTGATTCGAGTTCACCGAGTTGACGAGCACGTGGAAGCCGTCGCCACCGAGGATGCGGGCCCAGCCCAGCGGGCCGGTTTCGGTCATGAGCGTGCCGTTGTCCTGAGTGCCGCCGAGCACCTTGTTCGCGTTCTGCACCGCGACCGTGCCGGAGTAGAACTGCGAGATCGGGAGATTGAACGACTTGAGCCAGTCGCCAGAGTCCGCCCAATAGAAGCCGCCGTCGTTGCCGAGGTAGGCGCGCGTGGGGTCGGCGGGGTCCAGCCACAGCGCGTGGTTGTCCACGTGCGCCGTGCCGGTGACGTTGTCCAGCGTGACGCCGCCGTCCGCCGAGTGCAGCAGCGACACGCCGCACACCCAGACGTCGTCGGGATCGTTCGGCGCCACGACGGCGTGGCCGAAGTACCAGCCGAACCCACCGAACGCGAGCGCGTGCGCCGTGGAGTTGTCCACGCGCTGCCACGTCGTGCCCGCGTCGTCGCTGCGATAGAGCCCCAGGCCCACGTACCCGCTGATCGCGCCGCTGATCACCGAGGCGTAGAGCCGCGACGGCCACGAGGGTGCGATAGCGATGGCAATGCGCCCGAGGTTGTCGCCCGCGGGGGGCAGTCCATTCACGATCTTGCTCCACGTGCCGCCACCGTCCGCGCTGCGCCACACCGCGCAGCCGGGTCCAAACGCGCGCCGGTACTTGAGCCGGCGCACGCGTTCCCAGGTGGCGCAGTAGATCGTTTCGGGGTGTGCGGGGTTCACCACCACCTCGCTCACGCCCGTGCTGTCGTTCACGAACAGCGTGCGCGTCCACGTGACGCCGCCGTCCAGGCTGCGATAGAAGCCGCGGTTGGGATCGGTGGTGAACGCCTTGCCCATGGCGCCCACGTAGATGCGGTTCGTGTCCACGGGGTCCACGGCCAACGCCGCGATGTGCGCCGTCTCGCGCAGGCCCCGGTAAGCCCAGCTGAAGCCCTTGTCGCGCGAGACATAGAGCCCGGTGCCGTCATAGCCGTCGAGCGTCGCGTTCGCGTCACCCGTGCCGCACCAGACGGAGTTCGAGTTGAGCGGATTCATCGCCAGCGCGCCCACCGAGAAGATGCCGAGCCGGTCGGTGAGCGGCAGCCAGTTGTTCCCCCAGTCATCCGAGCGCCACACGCCGCCGTTCGCGGCACCCAGGTAGGCCGGCAGCCCGCCCGGCGCGGCGACGATGGCGTTGACACGGCCGCCGATGCCGAACGGCCCCATCGCCGTCCAATCCTGCGCCGCGCTCACGCCCAGCTGCTGCTGGGCGAGCGAGCGCTCGAACAGCAGCTCCTCGGCCGCGGCCGCGATGCGTTCGGTGGGGATGGTGCCGTCCGGCATGGCGCGCTGGCGGAAGAAGTAGTCGGACGGCATCTCGCTGCCGTGCTCTTCCTCGTGCTCGCGCTCGACGGGCGCCGGCAGGAAAGGCAATGCCACGCAGGCGGCGAGGAGCGGGAGGATCAGGAGCGAGCGGTAGCGAAAGTGCATGGATGGGGCTTCGAGACCCGGTCGGGTGAGTGGGAGGAAGCCCCAATTGTAGGCGCCGCGCGGAGGGGAGTCCACCGCCGGATGGGGCCCCGGCCCCATGCTTCATCCTCGAGGCTTCGGCCGCTTGTCCTTCGGGATCACCAGCTTGAGCCCGCCCAGCTCCTCCGACACACGCACCACCTTGATGTCCACGAGTCCATAGCCGCGCGCCGCTTTGCGGACGGTGTCCTCGGACAGGTCCTTCCGCCCGCGCGGATACACGGCCCAGAGCGCGCCGTCGGGGAAGATGGCGGGGGCGAGCGTCTCGAGCTTCTCGGTGTCGTTCGGGTGGACGAGCAGCACGAAGACCATGTCACAACCGGCCACGGGCTTGACTCCCGGCTTCTCGCCGAGCGCGTTCATGACATCGGTGCGGAAGCTGGTCTCGAACCGGCCCACGAGCACCACGCGCAGGCCGGGTTTGACCCCGAGCTTGTCGACAACGGTCTTCGGGTTCGTGATCGCCTGCGCCCACTTCTCGGCGCTCCGGCCGAGCGAGAGCGCCAGCCGGCCCTGTGGCCACTCCACGCTCAGCACGCCGTCCTTCACGTCCGCCTTCGTGATGTCGCGCAGCGGCACCTTCACGCGGAACTCGCCGCGGAAGCTGAGCTCGTCGGTCTCGAGCAGCGCCTTGCCCTCGCCCGACTGACGTCCGAACTTCGCGTGGCAGACGGCTTCACGTCCCATGACGGCCTTTCTCGCGCGTCGAACGCGCGCTGCTGCTCAGCCCCTGAGTGCCCGGCTCACCGGAGCGCGAAGCTTCGCGGGCGTGACGCGCCCGAGGCTCACGTCGTCCACGCCGACATGTCCGGCCAGTGAGCGCAGAGCGTCTGCGAGCCCGGCGAACACCGCGTCGCGGTCGAGTGTTCCCCAGCTCACGCCTGGCGCGGCCTTGCCTGCCGCGAACCACGGCTCGAGGTGCACGTGCTTCGCCTGCAGCACACCCGCCTCGCGGTCGGTCTTCAGGTCCACGCGCCCGACCAGGTGCCCATCGTGGAGGAGCGGCAGGCTGTAGTAGCCATGCTGGCGCTTGTGCCCCGGTACGTAGATCTCGATGCGATAGAAGTAGCCCCACAGCCGATGCACGCGCTCGCGATGCCACAGGAACGAGTCGAACGGTGCCAGCAGTGTGGTGCCGTGTGACGGCGCCTTCTTCCGATGCGCGCGCGCGAGGTCCGGGAGATCGGCGGTGCGCGCGAACCACGGCTGTCGTTGCCCTTCGACCGCAACCTCGGTCACGAGTCCCTCGCGGACCAGCCGCTCCAGTTCGGCGCGCTGCGCCGGCGCCTTCCACTGCGGCCACGTCCAATAGGAGCGGAGGTCGTCGACGCTGGCCGCGCCCATCGCGCCGAGCGAGCGCAGCAGTCGCTCGCGCATCGCCTGCTCGAGCGGCATGACGGCGACGTCCGCGAGCCCCGGCAGCACGTGTTCCGCGCTCGCGTACCGTTTGTGAAAGTGCACGCGCGAGTGCACGCCGATGCGGCCGGCCTTCCACAGGTAGTCGAGCGCGTGCGTGGCGGGCTTCCAGCTCCACCAACCGCCGCCCTTGCCCATGTGCTTCGGACGCTCGAAGTCGGCGTTGCCGAGCGGTCCGCGCTCGGCGACGGCCCGCGCCACCGCTTCGATGAGCGCGGCGTTTTTCCTCCGCCAGCCGCCGTACCGCCTGTCGAAGCGATGGGGCGTGTCTTCCATGATGGCGCGGTGGAGCGGCAGGTCGCGCGTCGCGACGAAGCAGGCAACGTGCGTGAGGTATTCGAACAGCAGCCGCTTGCGGTAGGTGAGCCGGTCCAGCCGGCGCCGGTCGTACGGCCCGAACCGGCTCCACAGCGTCACGTGATGCGCGCGGTCCAGCACGTTCACCGAGTCGATCTGCAGGCCGCACGTGCGCGACACGAACTCGGGCAGCGTGGTGTCCGTGAGCCGCCGGCCGCGCGGGCGATCGAGCCACTGGCGCTCGAGGAACAGCGCCGCCACGGCGCGACGAGAATACTTCGGCGCCGTCACGCGCGACGGGCCGGGGGCGGGAACGCCTCGCCGAGCAGCTCCACCAAGTGCACGAATCGCGGTCTGAGGCCGCGAGCGACGGCGCCGCGCCGCATGTGCAACAGGCAGCCGGGATTCGAGGCCACGACGACGTCGGGCGACACGCTCTCGACCGAGTCCAGCTTGCCCGCGAGCTGCGCGTCGGCCATGTCGGGGTGGGTGAGGTTGTAGACGCCGGCGCTGCCGCAGCACCAGTCCGCATTGGGGAGTGGGAGCAGCTCCACGCCGGGGAGTGCTCGTAGCAGCCGTCTCGGCGCCTCGCGCACGCGCTGGGCGTGCGCCAGGTGACAGGCGTCGTGATACGTGACGCGCAACGGCCGAGTCGGTTCGCCGGCCGCGTGGAGCGGTACCGCCGCCACGGGAAGGTTGTAGTGCGCCAGCACCTCCGCCACGTCGCGCGTGCGCTCGGAGAGCTTCTCGGCCGCGTCGGCATCGGCCGACCCGTGCAGCAGGTGCCCGGTCTCGCGCAGCGCCGCGCCGCAACCGGCCGAGTTCGACACCACGAAGTCGTAGTCACCCGTGAACGCCCGCGCGTTCGCCGCACCCAGTGTCTTGGCTTCGCGACGCAGCCCGGCGTGCGCCTGGAGCGCGCCGCAGCAGCTCTGCGCGTGCGGAACGGTCACGCGCAGCCCGGCCAGCACCATCAGGCGCACGCTCTCCTGGTTCTGCTCCGGGAACATCGCGGGCACGACGCACGACGTGTGGAACGCGACATGGCCCTTGGGCGAGCCGGCGGGATGAAAGACGAGCGCGAGCGCGTTCGCCACCATGTGCGCTCCCTGTGGGAGCCGTGTCGCGACACGCTCGAGTGCGCGTTCGCGGCGGGGTTTGAGCTTGGGCGTCATCGCCAGCCCCTGCCTTGCGAAGCGCGGCAGCACCCGCTGGGCGAGTCGTGTCTCGAGCAGCGCCGCCAGTGGTCGCGCCTGGCCCAGGCGTAGTGCGTCGGCGGCCAGCGCCACGCGGCCGGCGTGCGGCAGGATCGAGCGCAGCACCCAGTGGCCTAGCATGCGGAGCGGCGAGGCCGATCGCCAGCGGCGCGAAAGCTGCCCGCGCGTCGCCTCGAGCAGCCGCGAGTAGGGCACGCCCGCGGGACACACGGTCTCGCACGCGCGACAATCGAGGCAGCGATCGAGGTGGCCCACGAGCGGGTCACTCGGCGCGATGCGGCCCTCGGCGAGACCGCGCATCAGGTAAAGCCGGCCGCGAGGCGAGTCCGGTTCCACCTTGAGCGTGCGATAGGTGGGGCACGCCGTGAGACACAGCCCGCAATGGATGCAGGTGTGGAGTTCCGGCGTCGCCGGCGCGTCCTCGCCGTCGAACCACGAGGGCAGCGACACGGGATGCGCGTGCGGTTCAGGATCGGGGGCGTGCGCGTTCACAGCGTCGCAGCATAACAGCGCGACGCGGCCGCGCGCCCGCGCGCCAAGACACACCACGCACGTGCCCGCGGCGCCAGTGGGGCAGCTGCCCCAGCGTCGCGAGGGCTACTCGTCGGTGCGCACGTGGAACAGGTGCAGCAACCGATGCAACGCGGGTGTCAGCAGCAGTCCGACGCTCACGAGCAACACGACACCGCAATAGAGCGCGTAGAACGACGCGAACACCTTGCCGGCGGGCGTCGAGGGCGGGGTGCCCACCGGGCCCATGCCGCCCATGATCATCGAAGCGCTGTAGAGGCAGTCGAGCCAGTCGGGCACACCCACGATCCAGTGATAGCCCATCACGCCGAGTAACAGCGAGGTGCCCAGCACCGCGCCGGCCACGCCGCCACTCGTGAGCAGCCGCCAGCGGAACACGGCCGGGCTCGCGATGGGCTCGTCGTGGCCTTCGTAGTCAAGCATCCCGCCGCGGCGATCGCTCATGGCACGAGCACCAGCTTGCCGAAGTGCTGGCGCGCCTCGACGCGCTCGTGCGCGGCGCTCGCCTCGGCGAGCGGCCTCACCGAGTCCACCACCGGCTTCAACGCGCCACTCGCGACATGCCGCAGCGCGTCGTTCAGGTCTGACCGCCGGCCCATCCACGAGCCGAGCAGCGTGAGGTGGCGGCCGAACAGGAGGTTCAAGTCGAGCGAGACCCTGTGGTCGGACGTGGCGCCACAGGTGACGAGCCGGCCGTCTCGCGCCAGCGCCGCCACGCCAGCCTCGAACACGCGGCCGCCCACGTGCTCGACCACCACCTCCACGCCCTTCTTGCCGGTGAGCGCGCGGGCGCGCTGCGCGATGTCTTCCGCAGAGTGGTCGATCACGTCGTGGGCCCCCAGCTCTCGCGCCTTCGCGAGCTTGGCGGCTCCACCCGCCGTGGCGATGACGCGCGCGCCGTGGAGCCGCGCGATCTGCACCGCGGCGCTGCCCACGCCGCTGCCGGCGCCGATCACCAGCACGTCCTCGCCCGGCTGCACACGCGCGCGCGTCACCAGCATGTGCCACGCCGTCACGAACACGAGCGGCACCGCCGCGGCCTGCTCCCACGACAGGTTCTCGGGATACGGCAGGCAGTTCACCGCGGGCACGGCGACGAGCTCGGCGTAGCCGCCGTTCCGCCGCCGGCCGATCACGTCGTAGGACCGGCACAGGTTGTCGTCGCCCTTCGCGCATGCGGCGCACACGTCGCACGACAGCGTCGGGTTGACGAGCGTCTTCTGTCCGGCGGCGACGTGCGTCACGCCGGCGCCGACCGCCACGATCTCGCCGGCGATGTCATTGCCGAGGATGTGTGGCATCTCGGGTTCCAATCCCGGCAGTCCGCCTCTCACGAACAGGTCCAGGTGATTGATGCCGCACGCGCGCACGCGCACCAGCGCCTCGCCAGGTCCGGCCACGGGGTCGGGCCGTTCGCCGTACACGAGTACGTCGGGTCCGCCGAAGCGTTCGAAGGTGACCGCCTTCATGACTTGTCCCCGTGAGGGCGATGCGACACCGGGAGTCTCCTACTCGTCGTAGAGCACCGTGGGCTCCTGGTACACGCGCACCTCGCGCTTCTTGAGGCGCTCCGCGGTCCACGTCGTGAGCCAGGCGTTCTTCTGGTCGAGCGTCATGGTGGTGTCCTCGCACAGTGCCACGGGCACGTTCACGCGCAGCGCGCGGCCGCGGATCAGGTGGCGCGTGATGCCCGCCGGCAGGTACTCGCCGCCGCTCGCCAGGTCGATCACCTCCGCGGGGTCGAAGCGCGGGAAGATGACCAGCGCCTGCACTTCGGGATGCTCCTTGCGCGCCTGCGTGAGCGAATCGCTGGTGACCCGCGTGTAGGGCACGCGGTCCTGGTAGAGGTGGACGAGCGCGTTCAGGAGCCCGTTCCGCTCGCGCAACGTGCTCCCGCCATGCGCCACGATCACGTCGCCGTCATTCAACACCACGCAGGCCAGCGCCTCACGCCGCGCCAGCATGGCGCGCGCGTGCAACCGGTCCTCGTGACGGAACTCGAGCCCCGCGATGCCGGCGAGACCGCGCTCGAGCGTGTCGCGCGCGTCGGCGGTGAGCGCGTGGAACCAGGTGTGCAACTCGACGCCCGGCTCCTCGTAGCGCACCACCTGCACCAGGAGGTGCGGCCAGCCCGCGGCGCGCGCCGCGGTGCTGCGGTTCGCGCCGTCCAGCACCACGAAGCGCGGCTCGACGCGCATGCCGTCGCCCACCTGCGTCACGATGGGTGGGTTCTTGAGCGTGCCGGTCTCGCGCAGCCGCGCGACCAGCGGCTGCGTGCGCTGCAGGTCGTGGTACTCGTGCGGGTAGACCGCATCAGTGGGAACGAATCGCAGGTCCGGGAGGCGGAACTCGGATGGGCTCATGACGGGGCGCACTGTAGCGCAAGATAACCAGTCGGGGCGCGGCCCTGACCCGAGATGCTAGCTTCCGGCCCGTGATGCATTCATCCGAGAACCCGACGCGCCGGTTGGCCGCGCGAACCTGCGAGCTGCTGCTGTGCGCGGCGTGCCTTTTCGCCGGGGCGATCGTCGCCCACGCTGCCGACCGCCTGCCTCGCGCCGGCGAGCGATTCCCCGGCGAGATCCGCGCCGGCTACACGGAGACGATCGTCGCCGACTCGCTGGACTCGCCGGTGAGCATGGTGCTGGCGCCGGATGGCCGCGTGTTCGTGTGCGAGCAGGGGGGAAGACTGCGCGTGGTGCGCGGTGGCAAGTTGCTCCGCAAGCCGTTCGTCACCGTGCTGACGCGCGCCGTGGAGGAAGAGGGCCTGCTCGGCGTCGCGTTCGATCCGGCGTTCGCGCGCACACGACGTGTGTACGTGCTGTACACGGCGCTCGTGCCCAACCGCCGCAACGTCATTGCGCATTTCTCGGCGTCCGGCGACACGGCGCTCCCGGGCAGCGAGCGCATCGTGTTCGAGTTCGACACGCATGACGCGCACCAGCACGTCGGCGGCGCGCTTCGCTTCGGGCGGGACGGCATGCTCTACGCCACGTCGGGCGAGTGCGGCGACGGGGCCAACTCGCACAGTCTCTCTTCTACCGCGGGCAAGGTCATCCGCATCCGCAGAGACGGCAGCATCCCCGGCGACAACCCGTTCCCTAGCGTGACGCGCGGCCGGCATGGCGCGATCTGGGCGCGCGGATTCAGGAACGCATTCGCGCT
>JAHFBX010000116.1 GCA_023249815.1 Candidatus Eiseniibacteriota bacterium | reverse complement strand
CCGCGATGCAGGTTCACGCGCACGGATCCGTGAGTGAGCCCGGTGCGCTCGGCGATCTCCGGCCCGGTGAGCCCGCTCACGAACCGAAGCAGCAGTGTCTCGCGATAGGTCTCGGGCAGCGAGGTGATCACCGCCAGCGCCGCTTCGGCGCGTGTGCGACTCATGGCTCGTTCCGCATGGTCCGTGCTCTCCGGTCCCGCCTCGGCACCCTCTGGAGCCTCCTCTAGCGTCACGGTGTCCCGTCGCCGTCGCCGCCAGTCCGCCGCGTGCCGCCTCGCGATGGTGGCGATCCACGGCGCGAACGCGCCACCGTCGCGAAGCGAACCCAGGCGCCCCATCGCCGAGAGGAACACGTCCTGCACGAGGTCCGCGACGCTGTCGGGCGCGACGCGCGCGAGCACCACCGCCTGCACGAGACGCGCATGCCGGCGATAGAGCCCGCCGAACGCCGCGCGGTCGCCCCGACGGGCGGCCGCCACCAACGTGGCGTCGTCCGGCTCGGCGGCGCTAGCAGCGCCGGGCATCGTGGACTGGCTCCGCGCCAGCGGTGTGTCTGGTTCGCGACAGGTTCGCGTCTCCGTGCGGGCCCCGCCGCCGGCGGCGCGACCCCGCCAACCAGGGACGCGGCAGGAGCGCCATGTGTTAGCGAGACGGCGCCGTCGCCGCGCCCGGAGCCTGCAGCGAATCCGCGAGCGGCGGTTCGGGGCCGGGCGGCTCGGTGGCGGGAACGGGCCCGGAGTCGCTCGGTGCGGGCTCCTCGTAAGGCGGCGCGGGGATGGTGTCCGGCGGCGGGCCGAACAGCGTGGAGTCCACGCCCGGCGTCGGCGCCTCGGGCGGCAGTCCCAGCGCGATGCGGTACTCGGTCTCGGTGATGGCGCCGCGCCGTCGCAGCCGGCTGGCGATGATGCGGATGCGATTCTCGATGCGGCGGTTGGGGTCCACCGGTGAGTAGCGGCGCGGGTTGATGATCACCGCCGCCAGTCGGATGGCCTGTCCCACGTCGAGCGAGCCGGCGCCCACGCCGAACCAGTGCCTGGCCGCAGCGTCGGCGCCGTAGACGCCATCGCCCCACTCGATCGTGTTCAGGTAGAGCTCGAGGATGCGGCGCTTGCTGAGCGCGCGCTCGAGTCGCACGGCGAGAATCATCTCCTCGAACTTCCGCCACGGCGTCTGGCTGGTCGAGAGCCACAGGTTCTTCGCGAGCTGTTGCGTGATCGTGCTGCCGCCGCGAACGACCTTCCGCTCCTTCAGGTTCTTCTGCGCGGAGTGGCGGATCTCGTCCCAGTCGAAGCCCTCGTGCGAGAAGAAGCGCGCGTCCTCGGCCACGAGCACGGCGTCGCGCAGGTGCTTCGCCATGTGTTCGAGCGGCAGCCAGTGACGCGACTCCTGATAGGCGCGGCCCGTCCGCTGCGCCTCGTGCTCGCGCTGGCGCATGAGCGCGCTGCGCTCGGGCGCGCGGCGGGCGAGCGCGCTCACGTCGATGGGCGCCACCCGGATGAGCGCCACCACCACGAACACGCCGATGAGCCCGGCGAGGACGACCGCCACCCGCAGCGCGATCCGGCGCACTACGCTCCCGAAGTGGGCGTGACCACCAGCATGGTCATGTCGTCGCTCTGCGCCGCGGCGCCGCGGAATCGCAGGACGTCCGCGTAGACGCGGTCGAGGATCGCGGCGCCGGTACCCTGGTCGTGGCTGCGCCACAGCTCGTCCAGCCGTTCCTCGCCGTATTCCTGTTGGAACGAGTCCACGGCCTCGGGGATGCCGTCACTGAACAGCAGCAGCGCGTCGCCGAGACCGAACGGGATCTCAGCCTCCTCGTAAGGCGCGCCCGGGAACAGCCCCAGGGGCATGCCGCCGGTCTCGAGCGAGATCAACTCGCCGGACGCGCGCCGGAGCCTCGGATAGTTGTGGCCCGCGTTCACGTAACGAAGCGCGCCGCGCGCGTGATCGAGTTCAGCATAGAAGAACGTCACGAACTTGCCCGCGGCCGACGAGCGCGCGACGGCCACGTTCAGCTGCTCGACAAGCGCGCGGGGCGGGTGCTGTCCGTCGGCGAACGCGCGCATGGTGCTGGCCACGGTGGACACGAGCAGCGCCGCGGGAACGCCCTTGCCGGCGACATCGGCGATGCTCAGCGCGGCGCGGTTCGCGTCGATGGCGAAATAGTCGTAGAGGTCGCCGCCCACCTGCTTCGCGGGCACCAGGCGGCCCTCGGCGCGCCAGCGTCCGAGCTCGAGCGGCGCGTCGGGGACCAGACGCATCTGGATGTCACGCGCCACCAGCAGCTCCTTCTCGAGCGCGTCCTTCTCGAGCTCCAGCCGGCGCTTGGCCTCGGCCTCGACGCGCAGGCGCGCCTTCTCGATGACGCTCGCGGAGTGGCTGGCGACGATGCCCATGAGCCGCACGTCGTGGCGCGACCACTCCCGGCCCGGCTGCGAGTTGCTCACCGCGAGCATGCCCGTGACGCGGCCGTCCACCTTGAGCGGCTGGGCCAGGACCGCGCGCACGGGCGACTGCAGCGTCTTGAGCCCGGGGAACCGCGGATCCGCGAGCAGGTCGGAGCTCGCGAGCTCGCCCTGCCGCGACATGAGGAAGCCCATCACCGACGCCTTGATCGCCGGCGCCCACGTGCTGCTCCCGGCCTCGATGCCGGCGCGGCGGCTGTCGAAGATCAGCGTCTGCGCCATGCCGCCGCCGCTCGTCAACAGCTTGATGCTGCACTCGTCGGCGCGCAGGAGCCGGGTGCTCTTGTGGACGAGCCAGTCGAGGATGGGCTGCAGTTCGGACTGCTCGGCCACCACGGCGCAAAGCTCGGAGATGAACTCCAGCTCGCCCTGCGGCGACTCTTCGGCGTCGGTGGGACGGGACGGCTCGTGGGCCATCGGGACCTCGCGTGGGTGGGGTTGGGGGTTGAGCGTACCCTCGCGGCACGCTGCGGGGAAGTGGCGGCGGCGCGCATCCGGCGCCGGTTCTCAAGGAGCGTGCGGCTCGCGCCGATGCTGACCAGACGTGACCACCCAACCTCGCACTCGCTGCCCGTCCTCGGCGTCTCGTTCAGGGTTCGCGCGATTCGCCTGCTGGACGCTGCTCGCGATCACTCTCGTTCCCATCCCAGACGCGGCGGCTGGCTGGTCGCGCGCCGCCCCCGGCAGCTGGGTGGTGGTGGAGCGGTGGAACCATGAACTCAGGGGTAAGAACGTGTCGCGCGTGTCCACGAGGCTCGTCCGCCGGCAGCGCGGCACGATGTGGTTCGAGCACACCGATGCCAGCGGCGCGAAGTGGGAGGACACCGACGACGGCACAGGCAGCGAACGGGCGAGCGCCGACGCCCCCGTGAACGTGCGCGAGCGGTTCCTCGGGAACGCGAGCCTCAAAGTCGACGGCGTGGCCCACCCGTGCCGCGTGTACCTGCGCGAGTCGAGCTCCACGCCATTCCAGAACAACCATCCCGTCCGCGAGTGGGTGACGAGCCGCAAGCGCTGGGTCGCGGCGGAGCCCAAGCTTCGCGCGCTGGTGTTGCGAGAAGCCGATCTGGGCACCGAGGTGCGCTACCGCGATGGCCGTCGCGAGCTTGTGCCGGGGCTGTGGTCCGAGAGCGTGCGTACGCTGCATGACCGTGTGCGCGTCGCGGGGCGTTCGTACGACTGCTGGGTCGTGACGCGCAAGGTGCAGACGTCCACCGGCGAGTTCGCGGAGCGCACGTCGACCTGGCACTACGACGGCATGCCCACGGGCTGGGTGAAGCGCTCGATCGAGTCACGCGACCCGCGCAACGGCGCCATGACGCGTACCGAGGAACTCGTGGTGGGGTTCCGTTACGAATAGCGTGTCGAGCCTGCCCGCGCGAGCCCACCGCGCCAGGAAACGCGAACTCCGCGCCGCCGCGAGCACTTCCTCGGCGGCGCGGAGTTCTCGGACAGCGCCTAACGCTCGGCCGAAGCCTGCGGCGCCACCTTGCCGATCGTCTCCTCGAGGAACGCCGCCGCCCGCTCATTGAAGTAGATGCGGTTGTCGAGCTTGGCGAAGCCGTGGCCCTCGTCGGGCGCGATGAACACGCGGGGATTTCGGCCGCGCTGCTTCAACGCGGTCGCGATCTGCATCGCCTCCTCGACCGGCACGCGCGGGTCGTTGAAGCCGTGCGCGATGAACATCGGGACCTGGATCTTCTCGACACGGTTCAGGCTCGAGACGCTCTCCAGGAAGTCCTTGTCCGTGAGCGGGCCGTACTCGACCTCGCGGAGCGCGCGCCGATAGCCGCTCGTCCGCTCGAGGAACGTGCGCAGGTTCACGATGCCGACGATGTCCACGGAAGCGCCGAACAGGCGTTCCTTGCGCTCGCCGCGGTCGACGCGCTCCTGGTCCTCGACGATGCACGCCACCGACATGAAGCCGCCGTAGGAGCCACCGAACGTGGCGATGCGGCCGGGTTGCGAATAGCCGTTCTTCACCAGCCACTCCGCGGCGTCCACGCCGTCGCGCACGCTGTCCCAGCGCTTCTTGTAGTCGTCGAGCATCTGGAACTCGCGACCGTAGCCGGTGCTGCCGCGCACGTTGGGTTTCAGGATGCCGAAGCCGCGCGTCAACAGGTACTGGTCGGTGGCGCTGAAGCCCGGGCGATGCTGCGACTCGGGACCGCCGTGGTAGAGCACGACGAACGGGATCGGCGTGCCCTTCTGATAGCCGGGCGGCAGGAACACGAACGCCGAGATGTCGCGTCCGTCGAACGCCTTGTAGGTCACCAGCTCAGGGAGCGAGAAGCTCGTGAAGTCGATGCCCTGGTCGTCGGTCCAGGTGAGCTGGCGGGTCGTGTAGTCCTCGGGGCGCTTCGCGGTCTTCGAGAGCGTCGTCGCGAACGCCGTGCCCGGGCGCCGCGCGTTCGAGAGCGTCCAGATGAGCGTGTTGTTCCGGAAGCTGGAGCCGCCGAGCACGCCCTTCTCGGCGGTCGGAGCGGGCAGTGGCTTGAGGTCCGGCAGCGAGTACAGGTAGGCCGTGCTGTAGCCATTCTCGTTCGCGGCCGCGATCAAGTACTGGCGGTCATCGTCGATGTTCGCGCCGTCCAGCTCCCAGGCCGAGAGTGCCGGAAGCGCCTCGCGCACCGCGCCGGACTTGAGGTCGCGCTGGTAGAGGCGCGAGCGGCCGTCCTTCCAGTCGGACAGGATCATCACGGCGCGCTCGCCGGGCAGGTAGCCGACCGGCTGGCAAGAGGCAGTGCCATCCTTGGGACGAAGGGTGAGGTCCGTGCGCTTGCCGGTCGCGAGGTCGAGTTCGAACACCTCGGTCGCGGACGCGGACAGGTAGTGCCCGACCAGCATGCGCTTGCCATCGCGCGTCACGTCACCCGCGGCCCACGAGCCCTTCTCGCCCAGGAGCTTCGTGGCCTTGTTCGTCGCGAAGTCCCAGCGGTAGAGGTAGAAGTCCTCTGGACTCTCGTCGTTCGCCGAGTACACCAGCGCCGAGCCATCCGCGACCCACAGGTTGACGCTCGCCTGCACCTTGGGGTTCGCGAGGATCGGCGTGGTCGGCGCCCCCGGCGCGACGAGCGGATCCATGAGCGTGAGCTGCGTGTTCTCATTGCCGCCCCGCGCGTGCATGAGCACGACACGTTTGCCGTCGGGCGACAGCGAGAACGCCGAGAGCCCGTCCGGGAAATCCGTGAGCTTCGTCACCGTCACCTGGTCCCGGGCATACGAGGGATTCGCAGCGTTCTTCGGCACGGCGCGATAGAGCTGGAAGACACCGTCCGGCCAATCGCGGTAGAGGAGCGACCCGTCGGGCAGGATGACGGGCGCGCCGGGCGTGCGGATCTTGAGGAACTGCTCGATCGTGGGCTTTGCCGCATGGCTCACGGCGGGGAGCATCACGGCCGTGCACGTGAGCAGCACGGCCAGCGCGTGCTTGGCGCTCGCTAGAGGACGACGCATGGGGCACTCCTGTGCTGGGGCGCAGCGGGCCGACGTGACACCGCCCGGTGGAAGACCTCTCCGCGACGAGGCTCGCGACCGCCGCCCCGTCTCGCGGTTCCCGCTCGGCGAGGGACAGTAGCGGTTTCGAGGCGCTTCGGGAATCGATTCCTGCACCGAGCGCCGCCATGTTGCCGCTCGGCGCGCACCGGTCCTATAGTCGCCCGTTCACCCCACGGCCGCTTGCCCCCCACGAAGGATCCGCTCCATGAGCACGTCCACGCTGCCCAGCTACCAGAACCTGCGCCTCGAGCGCCGTGACGCGGTCACGATCCTGTACGTGAACCGGCCGCAGGTGATGAACGCCATCAACCGAGAGACGCTGTCCGAGATCGGGGACGCCACGCGGGCGTTCGTCGCGGACGCCACCCAGGGCGCGCTGGTCGTGACCGGGAGCGGCGAGAAGGCGTTCATCTCCGGCGCCGACATCAACGAGCTGGCGCCGCTCGGCCCCGCCGCGGCCGAGGACATCTCGCGCTTCGGTCAGGCCGTCGTGGACCAGTTGGAGCAGAGTCCCAAGCCCGTGATCGCGGCGGTGAACGGCTACGCGTTCGGCGGCGGCTGTGAGCTGGCGCTCGCCTGCCACATGCGGCTCGCGTCCGAGAACGCGGTGATGGGGTTGCCGGAAGTGAAGCTCGGGATCATCCCCGGCTACGGTGGCACGCAGCGCCTGCCCCGACTGGTCGGACCCGGGCGCGCGCTGGAACTCATCCTGTCGGCGCGGAACGTCAAGGCCGACGAGGCCGAGCGGATCGGTCTCGTGAACCGGGTCGTGCCGCAGGCCGAGCTGTTGAGCGAGGCGGTGAAGCTGGCGCAGGTCATTCTGAAGAACGGGCCGCTCGCGGTGCAGGCGGCGCTCGAGTGCGTCGTGCGCGGCATGCAATTGCCGCTCGACCAGGGCCTGCGCTTCGAGAGCGGACGCTTCGGCATCCTCGCCTCGAGCGAAGACATGCACGAGGGACTGCAGGCGTTCCTCGACAAGCGGCCCGCCGCGTTCAAGCGTCAGTAGGACGCTGGGGGAACCCATGGAAGTGGTGCGCGAAGACCTGATCCCCATGGTGGTGTCGCTCGTGCTGGGCACACTCGTGGGCCTCGAGCGCCAGATGGGCCGCAAGCCCGCCGGGCTCCGCACGCACGTGCTCGTGTGCCTCGGGAGCACCATGTTCGTGCTCACCACGAAGCACGCCGTGATCGCGTTCGGCGGCCAGAGCCTCGACGCGACGCGCATCGTGCATGGCGTCGTCACCGGCGTCGGCTTCCTCGGCGCCGGCAGCATCATGCGCACCGAGGGTTTCGTGTTCGGCCTCACCACCGCCGCGAGCGTGTGGATGGTGGCCGCGATCGGCGTGGCGGTGGGAGTGAAGGCCTACCCGCTCGCCGCGATCGGTTCCGTGCTGGCGCTCATCGTGCTCGAGGGCTACCGCTGGCTCGAGCGCATGACCGACCACGACCAGGAAGGCGGGGAGTAGTTCGCCGCCTGCGGTCGGGCTGAGTCGTCAGCGCCGCGCCGCCGCGCCCTCCAGCTCCGCGAGCACCAGGTCGCCCACCAGGTCCGTGCCGACGCCGGAGTCCATGCCGAGGTTCGGCAGCTTGCGCGAGCGCAGCAGCCTCACCACGGCGTCCTCGACGCGCGTTGCCGCGGCACGTTCGCCCAGGTGGTCGAGCATCATGCTCACCGCCATGATGGTGGCGAGCGGATTGGCGCGGTTCTGGCCCGCGAACTGCGGCGCGGAACCATGGATGCTCTCGAACAGGCTGACGTGTCCCGGATTCAGGTTCGCGCTCGCGGCCAGCCCGAGCCCGCCCACCAGCGCGGCGCCCAGGTCGGTGAAGATGTCACCGAACATGTTGCTCGTGACCACCGTGTCGTACTGCTCGGGCGCGGTCACGACGAACATGCACGCGGCGTCGATGTACTGGTGCTCGCGCGTCACGTCCGGGTAGTCGGCGCCGACCTCGGCGAACGTGCGCGTCCACAGCTCCATCGCGCGGATCGCGTTGGCCTTGGTCAACAGCGTCAGCTGCTTACGCTTGGCGCGCGCGCGGCAGGTCTCGAACGCGTGGCTAATCACGCGTTCCGTGCCCTTACGCGAGAAGATGATCTCCTGCGTCGCGATCTCGTCGGGCGTGCCCTTCTTGAACTGGCCCCACATTCCGGCGTACGCGTCCTCGGTGTTCTCGCGCACCACCATGAAGTCGATGTGCTCGGGTCCCTTGCCCTTCAAGGGCGTGAGCGACTCGTCGTAGAGCTTGACCGGCCGCATGTTCGCGAA
>JAHFBX010000373.1 GCA_023249815.1 Candidatus Eiseniibacteriota bacterium | reverse complement strand
GCCAAGCGCGAGAAGTGCCACGAGCGAGCCGAGGCGCGCGAACGACGCCCGGCATGCCGTGCTCGAGCGGGCGGGGAAGGCGTGCTGGGGCGCGCGGCAGCCTGAGAGAGCGGACATGAGACGCATGAGTCTAGGGAGCGCTCGGGACGAGGGCAAGGTCGCCCCGGGAAGGCTGCACACGCGTAGGGGACGCGCTAGACTGATTCGCTCCCTGACCCCATTCCCCGTCCCGGATGACCCCCGAGCCATGCGTTCTCCCCTCGTTGGAAGCGGTCGTGCAGTGCTGCGAACAGCTCGCCTCAGCTCGTGCCGCGGCCTCCTGGCCCTGGCGCTCGCGCTGCCCCTCATGGCCGTTGGCGCGAGCGCCGTCCCGGGCCCCGCCGCGAGCGAGCGACGCACCACGGCGACCCCCGTCCACCCACCGCTCCCGGACTCGGTGCTGCTGCGCATCGACGGCCGCGAGGACGTCACGCTCCGGCGCTTCACGCGGGCCGTGAGCCTCCTCGGGGGCCAGCCGGACTCTCTTACCCCGGCGGACCGTGATCGGTTTCTGGACATGATGGTGGAACAGCGCCTGCTGGCCGCCCGGGCGGTCCGCGACCCACGGCCCTGGGGGGCCTCGGACTCGGCCCAGTACCGGGGCGAGCGCGACAACATCCTGCTCCGCGCCGCACTTTCCGAGCGGTTCAGTGAGGTGGAGCGCCGCCGCCGCGCCCAGGGTCAGCCCGACCTGGACGAGAACAATATGGGCGTCGCGGCGCGCGAGAGCCTCATGCTCGAGTTGAAGCCGGTATGGGATGCGGATCTCCTGAGGCTCGTGGGCAGCTACTTCGCCGAGCTGCCGCAGCCCACCGCGGACATGAGCCCGCGCGACCAGATCGCGCTCGCGGCGAAGGTGCCCGCGGTACCCGCCGCCGAGACACTCAAAGTGCTCGTGCGCAGCACCCTGGGCGAGTTCACCGTGGCGGAGCTGCTCGCGGACTGGCGCCGGCTCTCGAGCGTCTATCGGCCGCGCGTGCGCGACGATGAAAGCGTCAAGGCGCTGGTGCAGAACAGTCTGTTCGAGCGCGTCATCCGGCGCGCGGCCGCCGAGCCCGCGCTCGCGCTGCGCCACGAGGTGAAGGCTGTGATGGACGACCGCATCGAGTACCACTCGGTGAATAGCTTCCTGCAGCGCGACGTGTTGTCGAGCATCCCCACCGACAGCGTCACGCTGCTCCGGCACTACCGCGCGCGGAAGTCCGATTTCGACCGCCCGGCGAGCGCCGCGCTCGCGCTGCTCACGCTCGAAAGCGAGCGCGCGGCCGACAGCCTGGCGCAGCTCATGACCGTGCCCGGGGCAGCCGAGAGCCTGGCGTTCCGCGCGCAGCGAAGCGGCGTGCGCTACACGCACCTGGTGACCATGAACTCGGACAGCACGCTCTACAAGCTGGCGGTGCACACGGGTGCTCACGGCGTCTCGGCACCAGAGCAGGTGGATTCCGGCTGGCGCGTGTTCAAGGTCCTGTCGCTCGACCCTCGCACGCCCCAGCCATTTAGCGCGGTGCGGCCCCAAGTCGAGCGCTCCTGGTACGAGGAGGAGAGCGAGCGCCGCATCCGCGGCCTGCTCGATTCACTCAAGCGCACGGCTCGGATCGAACGGAACGAGCCGGCACTTCGGAGCCTGGTCATGCGCCGGAGCGCCGGTGGGTAGCGCTTCAGCCATACGAACTCACCCGGCGTTGACGCGGGCTCGACCGCGGCGCTGTAGACTCTTTGCCGGCTCGTCCTCGAGCCCTCCCCACGCGCGTCCCAGACCCCTGCTCCCTTCCACCTGCCTGCTCAACGTGCTCCCGAGGCCCTCCGCCTGACTCGACCTGCCTTGAGCCTCGCACTGCTCGCCGCGACCGCCGCCGTCGCCAGCGCGGCACCGCCAGTGTTCCGCATCCAGCCGGACACGCTGCGCGCCGACACGCTCGGCATGTGGCGGGCGAGCCTCGTCATCGAGAACCACGACGAATGGGGGCTCTATCCCGATAGCCTGTTCCTCGACTGGAAGAGCGCGGATGACGACGCCAGTGCGCTCCCCGCTTCGGGCAGCATCACGCTCTCGGCGCTCGCGCGCGCCATGGAGCCCGCAGGCGCCCACGAGCAGACCGGCCTGGACTGGAGCGCGCCGGCCGACTTCGAGCGCGGCTCGGTCACGTTCCGGCTGTTCGCACACGACGCGAACAAGGTCTCCTACCCACTGAGCGTGACGCTCGTGGTGGCGGGGAACGCGCTCTACGACCTGCATCCCCCGGTGCTGGTGGACGCGGGCGGCCGGAAGGTCGAGGTGGTGCACATGGCCGCCGACGCGACCGTCCAGCCGGCCTCGGGCGTGCTCTATGTTCCGCCGGCGGGCGTGAGCGCGCGAAGCACGATGCGTTGGGCGAGACAGCTCGTGATGCGCGGCCACGCCGTGAGCATCGTGAGCCTGCCGGGCGCCGGACACTCGACGGGCACCGCCGATCGCGGCGGCCCGGCGAGCGTGGGCGCCGTGGAAGCGGCACTCGATTGGCTCGCGCACGAGCCGGACGTGGACAGGGCGCGGCTGGCGATCTGGGGACTCGGCGAAGGCGCCACCACGGCGCTGCTCGCGGCCCAGAAGCATCCCGAACTCCAGGGCGTGGTGGCGCAGAACGCCGTCCACGATCCGTGGGCGGCCTACCGCGC
>JAHFBX010000372.1 GCA_023249815.1 Candidatus Eiseniibacteriota bacterium | reverse complement strand
CGAGCCGCACACGTTTGACCTCGGCATCTGCACTGGGGCGCTGCACGCATTCGGCGACTGGCGCGACGCGCTCGACGGCATGGCGTGGAGCGTCAAGCCTGACGGCTGGGCATTGCTCGGCCCCGGGTATTGGAAGCAGCCGCCGGATCCCGAATACCTCGCGGCTATCGGCGCGAAGGCGGACGAGCAGGAGTCGCTGCCACTCACGCTCGCCGCGGCCGGGAACGCGGGCTGGAAGGTGATCGACTGTCACGAGAGCACGCTCGACGAGTGGGATGAATACGAGGGCGTGTATGCCTCGAACATGCGCCAGTGGTGCGACGAGCACCCGCGCGACCGCGACGCTCGGGCATTCCGCGAGCGCATCGAGAACTGGGCGGCGGCGTACGCGCGCTGGGGCCGCGACACGATGGGATATGCGCTGATGCTGTTGCGACGCGAGACGTAGGGGCGCGAAGTTTCAGTTCGGGATCGTGTAAGACGCCTCGATGCGCGTCTCGTTGCCGGCACGGTCCGCGGCGATCATGACGACGCGATAGGTCCCGGGCCGCGGCGGCGACGCCGGTCGCCAGCGGAGCCGGCTGGCCTCGGGATCCCACTCGGTGGGGACTCGCTTGCCGTCCACCTCGAAGCCGCTCGCACGCGCGTACACGCCGCTGCCGCGCTCCACTAGGTCAGCCTCGAATGCCCAGCGGCTGTAGGGGCCGCGACCCGCGTCCGGCGCCACCGCCCAGCGCGGGACGCGGGGAGCGAGTGTGTCACGGAAGACCGCGAATGCGCCGAGCTGGCGCGAACTCGAGCGGGTGGTCTTCGCACCACTGTCTGCGGCCGCGTCGAGCCACTGCCAGCCGTCGGCATCCCGCCGGAAGAGCCCCGCGTGCCGGGTCGACTCGCCCGGCGCGAGCGCCAGCTCCACGCGCGCCGCGCGCCGGAGCGGGAGCCGCGCCGGCTCGATGCGCCAGCCGCTTCCGAGTGGCACCAACTCGTCGGTTGGTCGTACGGAAGTGGGGAACGCGAGCAGCGTCGCCTCCTCGAACAGCGACCCCACGGGGAACTGGGCACTCGCTACGGAGTCGCGCAGCTCGAACGCCGTGGTGGGCCTGGCACGCCCGCCGACGGCCTCCAACCGCAGTTCCCGGACGCGGCCGTCCGCGTCTTGCGCGCGGCAGCCGACCACGATCAAAGCGCTCCTAGGCCGCACGCGAGTGGGCGTGGGAAGCACCGACACCCAGGCGGAGTCTTCGCGGGCCGCGACGCGCGACTGCCGTCCCCATTGCAGATGCACCGCGCGGCGCGCGACGGAATCGCTCAGCGTCACGCGAACGCCGCCCGGGAGTGATGCGAACCGGAGTGGCGGGTCCGACCACGCTCCAGCGTCGTTCATGCGGCTGTTCGCGTGTTGCGGCTTGGGTTTCGTCGTCGGCAGGAGCACGACGACGCGTTCCACCAGGTTCCCGCCCAGGTCACGCGCCCAGAGCTTCAACTCGCGCGGCTTGTCGCCCGGGTTCACGACGATCACTCCAGCGGGCTCGCGCGCGGGCGCATCCGAGAGGAGCACGCGCGGACGGAATCCCGCGGGCGCCCAGAGCAGGATGCCCTTGGCGTCCAGGACGCGGCCCGCGTCGTAGACGAAGTCGCTCTGCTCCATGTCCGTCGCCCACGACACGCTGTCGAATCGCGCCATGGTGCGCCGCCCATCCCACTCCATGCCAACTTCCCAGGGCACCATGCGGTCCACGCCCGCCCATACGCCGTCGCGCGCCCCGACGATGGCTCGCAGGCGACCCACGACCTGCACCGTCTCGGGTCGATCGAGCTGAAACGTCCTCGGGCCGCACCGACCCGCGACCCGCGAGGTCTCGTCCAGGGGCTCTAGCGTGAGGTCCACGAGCGTGGGCGGCGAGGAGTCCGGAACGCTGAGCCCCGCGCGCTGCGGGTGGTATGCCATGTCCTGTCGCCGGATCTCGATGTGCAGGTGCGGTCCGCCCGCGCCGCTCTCGCCCGACCACGCCAGCGTGTCGCCCGCGGCGAACCGGAACCGGCCGGCCTCCGGCCACAGGTCCTGCTCGTACACACCGCTCGAGTCCTGCCTCGCGCGCACGTACTCGGCGAGCCGCGGCGCGAACGCGTCCAGGTGCGCGAACACCAGCAGGCGGCCGTCCTCGGCGAGAAGATAGACCGAGCGCCCATAGCCCACGCCCGACGTGCGCACGCGCATGATCGAACCCGGCGCGGGCGCGAGCACCGCCCGACCCGTGCGACGGTCTGTGCCCAGGTCGAACCCGCCGTGGAAGTGCCCCTGTCGGTACTCGCAGAAACCGCCGTTCACCGCGAGTGGCGGTGGGAACGGGCTCCCGGGGAAAACCGTCCAGAGTGGCGCCGTGTCCGCCGGATCGGCCGAGGTCGCGGCGTTCGCGGTTCCGCACCACACGAGCGCTGCGAGCAAGCACGCCAGCGTCACGTGCAAACAAGCTCGCGTGAAGAAAAGCATCCTGCGCGCGCCCAGGTGCCGAGATCTCACTTGCGACTCCTGTAAGCCTTCCATCCCGCGGTGACCGGCATGCGGGGATTTCGCGCCACGCCGATGTTGATGTCGAACGCCGAGACCTGGCCGCTCCTGAGCGCCTCGTCCATGCGCTTGTCCAGTTCGTAGATGTCGGGCCGGAACTGCAACGTTCCGTCGTCGTCCACCCACGCGGTCCGGTACTCGACGAGCACGGGC
>JAHFBX010000371.1 GCA_023249815.1 Candidatus Eiseniibacteriota bacterium | reverse complement strand
TCGAGCCCCATGAGCACCAAACTCCCGGCGAGCGGGAGCCACGTCGAGAGGACGTCCGAGACGGCGAGCGGCCGCGCGTGCGGGGCGGCTGGGGCGCATGGGGCGGCTGGGGCGGGGGCGGAGGTGGGCATGCGAACGCGCAACGTAGCAGGTGTGGCGCGACTCGTCCGGCGGGCGAGCGACTCACGCCGCGAGCCCCGCCCGCCGATACCACGCGGCGTCGGGAGGCGAGAGGAGGCTGCCATGTCCATCGGGATCTTGAAGCGCAGCGGGCCGGACCCCGTCGCGGGGGTCTGGGCCGCGTGGACGCCGCGTCGCGTCGCGTGGTGGCAGTCGTGGGCCATCGCCGTCCTCGCCACGCTGAGCGTGGCCGAGCAGTACGTCATCCACATCCTGGGCCGCGCGGACCTGGAGGACTTCCTCATCACGTTCGACCTCGACGCCGAGTCGAACCTGCCGACCTGGTACTCGTCCATCATGCTGCTGGTCTGCTCGGTGCTGCTCGGCATGATCGCCTCGCGCACGCGGCGACTCGGCGGGCGTTTCGTCGGGCACTGGCGCGCGCTCTCCGGCCTGTTCGCGTTGCTGTCCCTGGACGAGATCGCCCGGCTCCACGAGCACCTGGGCCGGCTCCACGAGGCGTGGCACACGCGCGGGCTCTTCTACTTCGCCTGGGTCATCCCCGGGGCTGCGTTCGTCGCGCTGGTCGGAGTGCTGTTCCTGCGCTTCTTCCTCCACCTTCCCGCGGCGACCCGTTGGCGCGTCTTCTGGTCCGGTGTCGTGTTCGTGACCGGAGCGCTCGTCGTGGAGGCACTCGGCGGCTGGCGGGCTGAGACCATGGGCATGAACAACATGACGCACTCGCTCATCGCCACGGTCGAGGAAGTGATGGAACTGGCCGGCGTCGCCGGCTTCGTCGTGGCGCTGCTCCGCTACTGGGGCGGGCTGGGGGGAAACCGGAATCCGGCCGTAGCCGTGGCCCGAAACGACGAAGCGGTCGCCTCGGACGACGACACGCCCGACTCCTACCTGGCGGCGAGTTAAGCCCGTCGTACTGCTGACTGAGAGGGGATTTTCCGGACTCAAGCGAAAACCGCCCGAGGCCGATGCCAAGGGACGAGATGTCCTCAACCCACAGTGCGACGGACAAGGTGGTCCGGCGCGAGGACGCCACGAGCCCGAGAGGCATCATGAACGACCGTTCGCGTACGTCGCGCCAGGGAATGCCGGCCTTCGCGCCCGCCATCGGGCTTCGTGAGGTACTGGAATCCTCCCCCGACCTCGTGTTCAGTACCGATCCGTGGGGGCGGCTCGTGTGGGCGTCGTCCGCGTTCGAGTCGTTCACAGGCCGCAAGGTGCGCGACTGCATCGGCAAGCCGTGCGTGGAGCTGCTGTCGCCAGTTCAGGCACGCGGTGTCGTGCGCGCGTTCCTCAAGGGACGCGCCGAGGCGAAGACCGTCGACCGCGCCATCGACCTCGTGCGCCCCGATGGCACGACGTTCCCGGTCGACGTGCGGTTGCGCTTCCTGGACAGCCTGGACGGCGAGCGCTACCTGGTCGGGGTCGCGCGCGAGCGCTCGAAGCAAGCCCCAGCGGTCACGCCGCGGCTCGTGCCCGTCGCTCCCGCGGCGCCGAAGGCGCTCGAGCTGGCTCCCGAGCATGTCGCCCCCATGTCACTCGCTCCGGCGGGGCCCGAGCCCACCTCGAACCGCGTGAACGAGCTCGAGGCCCGTCTTGCCGAGGCGCGCTCGGCGATCCAGTTGAAGGGCGACTTCCTCGCCACGATGAGCCACGAGTTCCGCACGCCGATGAGCGGCGTGATCGCGATGACGAAACTGCTGCTCCAGAACGAGATGCAGCCCGAATCGCGCCAGCTCGTCGAACTGATCCGTGAGAGCAGCGAGTCGTTGCTCACGCTCATCAACGACACGCTGGACTACTCGCGTCTCGAGGCGGGTCGGATGCCCGTCGAGCAGCTGGACTTCGACCTTCGCGTCGCGGTCGACCAAATCGCCGGCGTGTTGTTCCCGCTCGCCGAGCAGAAGTCGCTGCGCTTCGAGGCACGCGTGGACACGCTGGTGCCGTCGCGGCTCCAGGGTGACCCGGGCCGCCTGCGTCAGGTGCTGCTCAACCTGGCCTCGAACGCCATCAAGTTCACCGAGAAGGGCTCGGTGAGCGTGCGGGTCGAACGCGAGGCCGAGGACGACCACCACGTCTCACTGCGTTTCCTTGTCGCCGATACCGGCCCCGGCATCGAGCCGTCGGCGGTGCCCAAGTTGTTCGAGCCGTACATCCAGTCCGACGACACGATCGCCAATCGCTACGGCGGTTCCGGCCTCGGGCTCGCGATCTCTCGCCGACTGGTCGAAGCCATGGGCGGCGAGATGGGCGTGGACAACCGCCCCAGCGAAGGTTGCACATTCTGGTTCAAGGTCCGTCTCGAGAAGCAGCCGGTCACGATCGGCAGTCACGTGCCCTCGACGGGCGAGGTGGCACTGCGCGGCGTGCGCGTGCTCGTGGCCGACGGTCACGCGGGCGACCGCGAACCGCTCGCCGACGTGCTGCTCGCGTGGGGTTGCGCCGTGGAGAAAGCCGAGACCGGCACCGACGCCCTGCGCATGGTCCGCGAAGCCGCCGCCCGCGGCCAGGGTTTCGCCGTGGCCCTGCTCGACCGGCACCTGGAAGGCCTGAACGGCGAGGAGCTCGGGCAGGCGATCCGCGCAGATC
>JAHFBX010000370.1 GCA_023249815.1 Candidatus Eiseniibacteriota bacterium | reverse complement strand
CCATTGGTTGATATTGCTCGAGGCCATGTTCATGAGCGCCATGCCTGCCTTGCCCCGGCTGCGCGCCCAGTACGAGGTGGTGACGAACTCGGGGAACTCGCTCAGGAACGGGGCCACCCACTGGACGAACACGAACTGGGACACGCCGAGCGTGGTGGCCAGCCCGACCATGCTCAAGAGGAACGGGTGCGCCGTGAGGTAGAGCAGCGCTCCACCGACCACGAACAGCGAGACGACGACCGCGAGTCGCGGCCGGGGCGGCAGGCTCATGACCGCGCGTGGCACCGCGCCAGCGTCCGCGATCTCCTCGTGTTCCTTTGGCGGGATGCGCTGGAGGATCACGAGGTAGGAGGCGTAGAGCGCCAGCAGTGCGCCCGCGTCCCACAGCCCGAGTGAGCCCTTCCACACGATCCAGGCGAAGTAGACGAGCGCCGGCGTGAGGCCCACGACCTCGACCGCGTGCTCCTCGTCGAGCCTGATCGGCTGCCAGAACTCGCGCTCGCCTCGCGCCCGGCGCGCGAACGCGTGCACGACCCAGATGGTGGGCCAGCCGAGTCCGGTGAGGAGCCGAAGCGCCCCCGTGAAGTTCGCCGTCATGAGCGGCACGTCCTGGTGCCACGCGATCACCGCCTCGACCGCGAACTCGGGCAGCACCTGGATCCACGCGAGCAGCGCGAGCGCCAACCCCTGGGAGATGTAGAACTGGGCGCACTCCGCGCCCCACGCCACCACGAACGCCGAGAGCAGGATGCTGGGGAAGGTCCACAGCGCCGACATCGCGGTGCGGCGCAGTTCTTCGGGCGGCAGCTCGGCTCCGGTCATGACTCCATCGTGATGGGGGCGATCCCGATCTCGACCATGGGATACGCGGCTTGCCGCGCACAGGGGCCGCGAATAGTGTGGCGCGCGCCATGAGGACGTCAAGACCCGCACGCGCGAAGCCTGATCCGGGGCTCACGCCGTCGGCGCGCGCGGCCTGCCGTTACGCGGCGGCCATGGTGCGCGCGGACGACGAGGCGGCGGCCGTGGCGCTGCGGCTGTTGCGCCTCACCGGCGCGTCGCGACGCTACGCCGAGGAATGCGCGCTCATGCTCATGCTCTACGGCGGGTTTCCCGCGGCGCTCGAGGGACTGCGCGCGTTGAACGCGGCCTGGCCCGGACGCGCACGTCGTACGCGCGAGGGCGGTCCCGTGCGGTGGCGCGAACGCGGCACGCTGCTGTGCCGGCGTGTCTATGGCACTGCCTTCGAGCGGCTGCTCCCGGCGGTCCACGCGTTGCACCCGGATCTCGCCGTGTGGATGGTCGAGCACGGCTACGGTCGCGTGCTCTCGCGACCGGGCATGGGCGCGCGCGACCGCGAACTGGTCACCGTCGCAGCGCTCGCCGCGCTCGGCTGGGAGCGCCAACTCGTGAGCCACGTGCTGGGCGCCGCCCGCGTGGGCGCTTCGCCCAAGGCGGTGCGCGATGCGCTCTCGCTCGGCGCTCAGGCCGCCGATGCGCGCGGGCGCTCGATCGCGCGCCGCACCTGGGAGCGCGTCCAGAGCGTTCCGGGGGAGGATGCTCCGCGCCCGGAGCGGGAGCTCGGGAGTCGCTCGTCCTGAGTCGGCTACCTCGCTCGAGCATCCAAAGCCGGTCGCTTTGACCGTCCCACCGGGGCCCGACTACGATGAGCGCTCGCATGTCCCTGTCCTGTCTCGACTTCGGCCCGCATCGGTGGCCCGGACCTTGTCGGTGACGGCACGCGCGCTCGCGGTCCGAGCCCGGGTGGCCGCCCGACCCGACCGAGGCCCGAGCGGCGACGCGCTGACTTTGGACCTGCTCGCCCACGGACCGGTGAGCCGGGAACGCGTGACGACGTCGTGGCGCGACACGGACGCTCTGCGTGCGCTCGCAGCCGCCAAGCGCCGCCCGCTCCCCGCGGAACTCGCGCGGGCCATGACCGAGCAGCACCGGCGCCTCGGCGCGTCGGCCGCCTCGCTCGCGAACCTCGATCGGATGGCGCGCGGGGAAGCGGTGGCCGCCGTGGCCGGCCAGCAGCCGGCCCCGTTCGGTGGCCCGCTGTTCTCGCTCCACAAGACCGCCGCCACCGTGGGTCTCGCGACCGCCATGACGCGTCGCACGGGCGAGGCCTGCGTCCCGCTCTTCTGGATGCACGGCGAGGACTCGGACTTCGCCGAGATCCGCGGCATGACGCTTTCCGATGAACAGCTCCAGCTCCACGACTTCACGCTGCCCGAATCGGCGCACGTGGACGGCGGGTTGGTCGGGAACATCCCGCTCGAGCCCGTGCGCTCGCTCGGCGAGCAAGCGTTCGCGACCTGGCGCGGGCTGCCCGGCGAGGCCGAGGCACGCGAGCACTGGACGCGCTCGCTCGAGCGCTCGCGCGACCTCGGCGAAGCCATGTGCGCGCTGTGGCTGTCGCTGTTCGCCGAGCAGGGGTTGGTCGTCGTGGATCCGCGGCTGCCCGAGTTCCGCGCCGCCGCGCGTCCCATCCTCGACCGCTACCTGGGCTCAGCCGACGCCCTGCATGCCGCCGCGCGCCACGCGAGTGAGCGGATGGAGGCGCTCGCGGGCAAACGTGCGCTGAACGACGCGGCGCTCGAGTCGTTCGTCTTCTCGCTCACCAATGGCCGCCGGCACAAGTCCTCGGCGGAGGGCGCGCGCGCCGCGGGGGCGTCGCAGCAGTTCTCGCCCAGCGTCGCGCTCCGGCCGGCGGTGCAGGACGGCGTGT
>JAHFBX010000115.1 GCA_023249815.1 Candidatus Eiseniibacteriota bacterium | reverse complement strand
GGGAGGCTCCGTGCCGCTCGTATGCGGCCGCTGTTGGCGGCGGCGGACCGCCTGGGTGAGACTCCGGACCGACTCGCGACCCAGGGGGATTCGATGCCTCGTTTCGACCATCGCTCGCGCTGCCTGCCCGCGCTCGCGTGCGTGATGACGCTCGGGATCGCGCGCGTCGCGAGCGGAACCGAACCGACGATCGACCAGATGTTGTCTTTGCGCCGGGCCAGTGCTCCCGTCGTTTCGCCCGACGGGCACTACGTCGCCTACGCCGTGCGTGACACGGACTGGGTGGGGAACGCGTTCGTCAGCCAACTCTGGCTCGCCGATGCCACGACGGGGGAGACGCGGCAGCTGACGTTCGGGACCAAGTCGAACCTGTCCCCGGCCTGGTCGCCCGACGGCGGAAAGCTCGCGTTTCTCTCCGAACGCGGCGAGAAGCGACAGGTCTGGCTTCTCGACATGCGCGGCGGCGAGGCGGAGAAGCTCACCGCGCACGAGGAGGGAGTGAACTCGTTCGCGTGGTCGCCCGACGGCCGGAAGCTTGCCTACGTGGCGCCGGAAGCGAAGTCGAAGGAGCGGAAACAACGCGAGGATCGCCTCGGGGAGCTCGAACGTGACGACGACCATGCGTCCTCGAACCTGTGGCTGCAGCCCATCGGCGGCCGCGCGAAGCGGCTGACGCAGGGGACGTGGGCGGTGGGCGGTGCGCGCTGGTCGCCGGACGGCACGCGGCTGGCGTTCTCGCACCGGGCGTGGGACGCACTGGCGGTGGACAGCACGTACGACCTGTCCGTGCTGCAAGTGGCCTCGGAGCGCGTCACGCCACTCATCTCGTGGAAGGGGCCCGACACGAACCCGGTGTGGTCGCCGGACGGCGAGGCGATCGCGTTCGAGACGTCGGGTGAACAACCGGGTTGGTACTACGCGAACGGCTGGATCGCGGTGGTACCTGCGCGCGGAGGCACGCCGCGCGTGCTGACGCGCGAGTTCGACGAGGACGCGGGCCTGGTGGCGTGGACGCGCGAGGGCGTGTGGATGGAGGCGAACCGCGGCATGGCGGCCTATCTCTACCGGCTCGATCAAGCGACGGGTGCGCCGACGCGCGTGGCGCCGGAGGAGGGCTGGGCGGGCAGCGCATGGAACCTGTCGCGCGACGGGCGCTGGGTGACGTGGGTGGCGGGCGACCCCACGCACTATCCGGAGGTGTTTCTCGCGCGCACGGGCGAACCAGGCCGCGCGCTCACGCGCTTGGGCGAGCAGCTCCGGGGCTGGACGCTCGGCACCGCCGAGCGCGTGAAGTGGGCGAGCCGCGACGGCGCCCGCATCGAGGGCGTGCTGCGGAAGCCCGCGGATTGGCGACCCGGCAGGGCGCGGCCGTTGTTCGTGGTCATCCACGGCGGGCCCACGGCGGTATCGCGGCCGACGCGCTTCGGCGCCACGTACGTCTACCCGATCGAACACTGGCTCGCAAAGGGTGCGCTGGTGCTGGAGCCCAACTACCGCGGCAGCGCCGGCTACGGTGCGGCGTTCCGCGCGCTCAACGTGCGGAACCTCGGCGTCGGCGATGCGTGGGACGTGGTGAGTGGCATCGAGGAGCTGGTGAGGCGCGGGCTCGTGGACTCCACGCGCGTCGGCGTCATGGGCTGGAGCCAGGGTGGCTACATCTCCGCGTTCCTCGCCACGAACGAGTCGCGCCGCTTCCGTGCCATCTCCGTGGGCGCGGGCATCTCGGACTGGATGACCTACTACGTCAACACCGATATCACGCCGTTCACGCGGGAGTACCTGAAGAGCACGCCGTGGGACGATCCGGACGTGTACTCGCGCACGTCGCCGATCACGAACGTGCGGCAGGGAGCGGGTTGCCCGGTGCTGATCCAGCACGGCGGCGCGGATGCCCGCGTGCCGACGCCGAACGCGCGCGAACTCTATCGGGCGCTCGTGGACGTCGGCGTGGAGGCTCGCCTCACGGTGTTTCCCGGGTTCGGGCATGGGCTCAACAAGCCCAAGGCGGTGCGCGCCGCGATGGAGGAGAACCGGGACTGGTTCGACGCGCGCGTACTCGAGCCGGCCACGGCCACCCGAGCGCCGGGATCGCCGGCGAGGGTCCGAGCGCTCCGAGGCGCGGCTGGTTCTTCCTCCCCGAAACGTTAGCCCGCGAGAGAATCGCAGGCTCAGCAGGGGCGTGCTTCGTGCTAATTTGGCTCGCCCGAGGCCGCGTCCCCGGCGATCCAACCGGGGGCTGCGACCACGCAATCGCAGTCACACCAGAGGTTTCGCATGTCCGGGCGCAGCGACTTCATCCTACGGGCGAACGCTGACTACATCGAGGAGCAGCATCGCCGCTGGTCGGAGAATCCAGGCTCGGTGCCCGAGGACTGGGCGCTGTTCTTTTCCGGCGTCGAGTTCGGCGAACGGCGCCCCGCGGCGGCCGGCGGGCCCGACAGCGCGTATGCGCTCGTCCACGCCTATCGCGAGTTCGGCCACCTGGTCGCCCGTCTCGACCCGCTCTCCGACGACGCTGCTGGGAGCCACCCGTTCCTGGAGCTGGCGGCGTTCGGGCTCACCGAGGCGGACCTCGATCGCGAGGTGCAGGCGCCGTTCCACGGCACGTTCCAGGGCACGCTTCGGCAGTTGGTCGACGCGCTGCGCGAGACCTATTGCGGCACGCTCGGCCCCGAGTTCATGGACATCCCGGACGCCGCGCAGCGCGAGTGGCTGCAGGCGCGCATGGAGAGCACGCGCAATCGCCCGCAGCTCGCCGACGCCGCGCGCGTCGGCGTGTTGCGGGCGCTGTTCCAGGCGGATGGCTTCGAGCAGTTCCTGCACGCGCGCTACACGGGGCAGAAGCGCTTTTCGCTCGAGGGCAGCGCGTCGCTGATCCCGATGTTCGAGACGCTCGTCTCCGGCGCGGCGGCGCTCGGTGTGGAGCAGCTCACGATCGGCATGCCGCACCGCGGGCGCATCAACTTCCTCGCGAACATCATGAAGAAGCCGCTCGACGTGATCTTCAGCGAGTTCGAATCCGCGTTCGCGCCGCCCGATGTCCAGGGTCACGATGACGTGAAGTACCATCTGGGTTATTCCGCGAATCACGACATGCCGGACGGCCGGCGCATCCACCTCTCGCTCACGTACAACCCCAGCCACCTCGAGTTCGTGGATCCGGTCGTGCTGGGCGACCTGCGGGCGCGGCAGGAGATGATGGCCGACCGCGATCGCAACCGCGGCATCCCCGTGCTGATTCACGGTGACGCGGCGTTCTCGGGCGAGGGCATCGTCCCCGAGACGCTGGCCATGGCGCAGCTGCCGGCCTACCAGACCGGCGGCACCCTCCACCTCGTGATCAACAACCAGGTGGGCTTCACGACGTCGCCGCACGACGCCCGGGCGACGCGCTATCCCTCCGGCATCATGCGCATCGTGGACGCGCCCGTGTTCCACGTGAACGGCGACGACCCCGAGGCGGCGGTGCACGCGATGACGTTGGCACTCGAGTACCGCATGCGGTTCAAGCGCGACGTGTGCATCGACCTCGTGTGCTACCGCAAGCACGGCCACAACGAGATGGACGATCCCACGTTCACGCAACCCCTCATGTACCAACGGATCGCCGCGCACGTCCCCGCCGCCAGGCGCTACGCCGAGACGCTGGTCAGCGCCGGCGTGCTCGACCGCGCGGCCGTCGAGCGACTCGAGAAGGAGCTGGACGCCACATACCGGGCCGCGCATCGACGGGCCTCGAGCGAGCCCGTACAGCCCGAGCGGCACGCGCCGCACGGGACGTGGCGCGGGCTCGAGTGGGCGGGGGACGACTGGAGCGCCGACACCCGCTCGTCGCGCGAGTCGCTGGAGCAGGTGCTGCATGGGCTCACGCGCCTGCCCGAAGACTTCCGTCCGCATCGCAAGATCGCGCAGCTCGCGGGCGACCGCCGGCGCATGTTCCTCGAGGACCGCGTGGACTGGTCGCTCGGCGAGGCGCTCGCCTACGGCAGCCTGTTGCTCGAGGGGCGGAACGTGCGCGTGAGCGGTCAGGACTCCGGCCGCGGCACGTTCACCCACCGGCACGCGGCGCTGTTCGACGCGCAGGACGGCCGGCGGTGGGTGCCGCTCCAACACCTGGCTCCCGAGCAGGGCCGGTTCGAGATCATCGACACCATGCTCTCCGAGGCGGCGGTGCTGGGCTTCGAGTACGGGTTCAGCACCGCGGACCCGCACACGCTCGGGGTGTGGGAGGCGCAGTTCGGCGACTTCGCGAACGTGGCGCAGGTCATCATCGACCAGTTCATCGCCTCGGGCGAAGCCAAGTGGGGGCGCATGTCCGGGCTCACGCTGCTCCTGCCGCACGGCTACGAGGGACAAGGGCCCGAGCACTCGAGCGGCCGGCTCGAGCGGTTTCTCGAACTGTGCGCCGACCGCAACATGCAGATCTGCAACCTCACGACGCCGGCGCAGCTGTTCCATGTGCTGCGCCGCCAGCTCCACCGCTCGTTCCGTAAGCCGCTCGTCATCATGAGTCCGAAGAGCCTGCTGCGGCACAAGTGGGCGGTGTCGCCCGTGCGCGAGTTCACCGACGGCACGTTCCAGGCCGTGCTGGACGACACGCTCGCGGATCCCGCGCGCGTGCGCCGCATCCGGCTGACGACGGGGAAGGTGCACTATGCGCTGCGCGAAGCGCGGGAGCAGCGAAACCTCACCGACGTGGCGCTCGTGCGACTGGAGCAGCTCTACCCGTTCCCGGCCACCGAGCTGGCCGCGCTGTTCGCCGCCTACCCGCACGTGCGCGACGTGGCCTGGGTGCAGGAGGAGCCGGCGAACATGGGCGGATGGCGGCACCTGCGGCACCGCCTGGAGGCGGTGGTTCCGGCGGGCCACGCGCTGGGCCTCGTCGCGAGGCGGAGCGCGGCGTCGCCGGCGACGGGCTTCTACGCCACGCACCAGCAGCAGGAGGCGGCGCTGATCGCGCAGGCGCTCGGCGAGGCTTCCGAGGCGGGCGGAGCGAACGGGACCGCCGTATCGAAGGCGAACGTACGCGGGGAGGCCGGATCGTGAGCATCGACGTGAAGGTGCCGCGGCTCGCGGAGTCCATCTCCGAGGCGACGCTCGTGGAGTGGTTAAGGCCCGAGGGCGCCGCCGTGCGCGCGGACGAACCCATCGCGACGCTCGAGACGGACAAGGCCGCGGTGGAGATCGTCGCCGACGTCGCGGGTGTGCTGTCGCATGCGAGGCACGCCGGCGACGTGGTGAAGGTGGGCGACCTGCTCGGTCGCATCGCGCCAGGGGTGGCGACGCCCGCACCTCCTGCGACTCCGATCGCACCGGTCGCGCCGACCGCTGCCGCAGCGCCTCGGGTACCCACCGCAGCCGCCACGCCCGTCGCGCTCCCGGCCAGTGTCGCTCCCGCTCCTCCGGCGCTGTCGCCCGCTGTGCGCCGCATCGTCGAGGAACGCGGCCTCGACCCCGCGAGCATCGCGGGGTCCGGACCCCACGGCCGCATCCTCAAGGAGGACGCACTGCGCCAGCTGGAGGGCCGCGCACCGGTGCAGGCACCGCCAGAACCGGCCGCGTCGCCGCCCGCGGCCGAGCCCGCCGCTCCGGCCGCCGCGACCGCCGGGGTCGGACCGGGGGATCGGGTGGAGCCCATGAGCCGGATCCGGCTTCGCATCGCCGAGCGCCTCGTCCAGGCGCAACACACGGCGGCGATCCTGACGACGTTCAACGAGATCGACATGTCGCGGGTGATCGAGGTGCGCACCCGGCACAAGGACGCATTCGAGAAGAAGCATGGCGTCAAGCTCGGCTTCATGAGCTTCTTCGCGCGAGCGTGCGTTCAGGCACTGGCCGACGTGCCGGCCGTGAACGCCGAGATCCGCGGGACGGACATCGTCTTCCACCGCGCCGTCCACCTCGGTATCGCGGCGAGCACCGAGCGCGGGCTGGTCGTGCCCGTGATGCGCGACGCGCAGTCGCTGGACCTGGCCGGGCTCGAGCGCGAGGTCGCGCGCCTGGCGCAGCGCGCACGCGACGCCCAGCTCACGCCGCAGGAGCTCTCGGGTGGCACGTTCACCCTCACGAATGGCGGCGTGTTCGGTTCGCTGCTCTCCACGCCGATCTTGAACCCGCCCCAGAGCGGCATCCTCGGCATGCACAAGATCGAGAAGCGGCCGGTCGTCGTGAACGACCAGGTCGTCGTGCGCCCGATGATGTACGTGGCGCTCTCGTACGACCATCGCCTGGTCGACGGGCAGCAGGCGGTCACGTTCCTCGTGCGCGTGAAGGAGCGCCTCGAGGATCCCGAGCGCATGCTGCTCGCGATATGAACGGGATGCAGGAGATGCTTCGGTGAGTGACGACGCATTCGACCTGGTCGTCATCGGCTCCGGCCCGGGCGGCTACGTCGCCGCCATCCGCGCGGCGCAGCTGGGATTGCGCACGGCCTGCGTCGAGCAGTACCCGAGGCTCGGGGGCACGTGCCTGAACGTGGGCTGCATCCCGAGCAAGGCGCTGCTCGATTCGAGCGAGCACTTCGAGGTTGCGCAGAAGGGGCTCGCCGCGCACGGTGTTCGTGTCGCCGAGGTCGCGCTGGACCTGGCCGTCATGCACGCGCGGAAGGACAAAGTCGTGCACGATCTGACGCGCGGCGTCGAGACGCTGTTCCGCAAGCACAAGATCGAGCGCGTGCAGGGTCGCGGGCGCCTCGTCTCCGCCTCCGAGGTGGAGGTGTCGGGGGAGGGTTTGCCGCGCAGGCTCGCCACGCGCCGGATCCTGATCGCCACGGGCAGCAAGGCCGCCGCAGTGCCGGGTATCGCCTACGACGGCCGCCGCATCGTGCACAGCACGGACGCGCTCACGCTTCCCGAGGTGCCGGCGCGATTACTCGTGGTGGGCGCGGGCGCGATCGGCCTCGAGCTGGGCTCGGTCTGGCGCCGGCTCGGCAGCGACGTCGCCGTGCTCGAGTTCATGGACCGCATCGTGCCCGGAACGGACACGGGCTCGGCGAAGCTGCTCCAGCGCTCGCTCGAGCGCCAGGGGATCCAGTTCCGCTTCGGCGTCTCGGCGCGTACGGCGCGCGTCATCGGCGAGACCGTGGAGGTCCAAGTCGAGCCGGCCGCGGGCGGCGAGGCGGAGACGCTCGTCGCCGACGTGCTGCTCGTGGCCGTCGGGCGGCGACCGTTCACGGAGGGGCTCGGGGCGCGCGAGCTGGGCGTGGCGTTCGACGAGCGCGGGCGCATCGTGGTGGACGCGCAGTTTCGCACGAACGTGGACGGCGTGTACGCCATCGGGGACGTCATCGCCGGCCCCATGCTGGCGCACAAGGCGGAGGACGAGGGCGTCGCCTGCGTCGAGCGCATGGCCGGCGTGGCCGGCCACGTGAACTACGACTGCATCCCGAACGTGGTCTATACGTGGCCGGAGCTGGCTTCGGTCGGGCTCTCCGAGGAGGCTGCGCGGGCGGCCGGGAGGGCGGTGCACGTGGGAACGTTCCCGTTCCTGGCGAATGGTCGCGCCAAGGCCATGGGGGAGAAGGACGGCCAGGTGAAGCTCGTCGTGGACGCGGCCACCGATCGCGTGATCGGTGCGCACATCGTGGGCCCGCGGGCGAGCGATCTGATCGCCGAGCTGGTCGTGGCGATGGAACTGGGCGCCAGCGCTGAGGACCTCGCGCGCACGGTACACGCGCACCCGACGCTGCCGGAAGCGGTGAAAGAGGCGGCGCTGGCCGCGAGCGGACGCACGATCCACATCTAGCAGGTCACCGCGCTGTCGACGTTTGGGTCAACACGCCCACAGCGTGTACGCCCGTCGCGTGACGACGTTCAGTGCAGTCGTACTCGCACGCGCGGAATGTGGGGCGAATGTGGAAAGCGTGCGAGGCATTGCGAATTCGCTTGCCGTCGCGAAATGCAATCCCGCAGACTTTTCATGCAAGCAATCCCCGTTCGCGCTCCCAGTTCCCCTGCGCGAGCGCCGGTGCCCGGATGCGCCGGACCCCCCTTGCTCGACAATTGCTTCCGGTTCCCCTTGTCCCCGCTCAGGAGACGTCCATGAGGCCTGTGCCCCTCCGGGTATGGGCAGCGCTTGCGCTGCTCGCCGTCGCCGGCCCCTGTCTCGCGGCCTCGCCGCTCCCGCTCGTACTGGGCAGCAGTCGCGAGGGTGCCCTGTACGACCTCCAGAAGAAGCTCGATCGCTACGTCGGCGCCGGCCGCATCCAGGCGCGCACCGACTACGTCGGAGCGCGGCCGGGCGACCCCGATCCATGGGTGTGGCTGAACCCCGGCAAACCCATGCTGCTGACGCTCCTCGACCGCAAGTCAGCTCCCGCCCGCATCGGCTGGTACGCGGAGGGCTGCGGCGTGCCGCTCTTGAACGGCGCGACCAGCGCCGTCGTCTTCGATCAGAATCCCATGCGCGGCGATCCAAAGACGTTTCGCGTGCCCTCGAGTACCAGGTGCTTCGGCTTCTTCATCGCCATGGACGAC
>JAHFBX010000114.1 GCA_023249815.1 Candidatus Eiseniibacteriota bacterium | reverse complement strand
GGAAGTCCACCGACCACGGGCTCAGCTTCTCCCCCGAGTTCGGCATCGGAGCGCCGGCCGAGAACTTCGGGGCCGCCCCGAAAGGCTGGGTCGCACCGCCGCCGATCGATATTCGCTACAATCCCTTCCACACGTACGGATCGTTCTTCTACGCTCCGAACTACCCGAAGCTCGCCGTGGACCTGAGTCAGGGCCCGACTCGCGGCCGGCTGTACGCGGTGTGGGCGGAGCGCGCCACGGGCACGCTGGCGCCGGCGGCGCAGGTCGTGAGCGAGATCGAGGACAACGGCAGCCTGTCCACGGCCCACGTGCTGGCCATGAACACCGACGTCCATGGCTATCTTCCCGGCTACGAGGACGTCGGCGTGACCGACTTCGACATCTTCGCCTTCGATGGAGAGGCCGGCCAGTTGGTGTACCTGCACGGCGACCTCACCGGCGATGGCTACTCCTCGCCCGAATCGCCGACCCCGGCGTGGGTGCTGTACGGGACTCGAAGCAACGGTGTGGTCGAGGGGATCTACCGTGGATCCATGATGCGCCAATGGCAGGGAAGCATCCAGCCGTCGTACATCTCGCTGCCGCGGACGGGGCGGTACTACATCGCGCTCGACCAGGACTCGAGGTCCTTGAGCTACGTGCTGCGCCTGCGCGCGTTCCAACCCGAGCCGGGCTCTGCGTCGCTCGACATGCGTGACATCGTCATCACGCACTCGTCGGACGGCGGCCAGAGTTGGACGTCACCCCGCCGGGTCAACCACGGGCCGGGCGACTCGGACCAGCACATGCCGAACGTGGCGGTGGACGAGCGCGGCCGGGTCTACGTGGCGTGGTACGACCGGCGGGGGTTCGAGCTGGGCGACAGCGTGCACGCGTGTGCGGCGGTCTCCACCGACGGCGGCCTCACGTTCGGTGCCGACATGCGGCTCTCGCGCGTCGCGAGCTACTGGAGCGGGGACCACAGCGCAGGCGGTTTCGGCAACTGGATCGGCGACCGCATCGCCGTGGCGGCGGGCGAGAACTTCGGCGTCGTGGCGTGGTCCGACTTCCGCGACAGTCTGAACGGCGGCGGCACCGACCCGAACGTGTACTCGGCGTGGATCGTGGATCCGCCGGTGGCGGTCACCGACATCTCGGACTTCGGGGCGGAGCCGGTCCCCGAGGGCATCCGGCTCCGCTGGCTGGTGCACGACGCCCGGGCGATCGCCGGGGTCCGGGTCCACCGCGGCGAGGCGGGAGTGGATGAGTTGCCGCTCGGGACCGAAGACCTGGCGGTCCGAGCCGCCGGGGCAGGCGAGTTCCTGGACAATACGGCGGAGCCGGGGCGGGCCTACCGCTATCGGCTGCGGATCGCCCGGGGCGCCAGCGCCGACTGGCTGGGCCCGGTGGAGGCGGTGCGGCCGCCAGACATCGCCAACCTCGGCTGGCGCGGAGCCCGGCCGAACCCGTTCGCGGAGAGTACCGAGCTGCGCCTCGCGGTGCCTGCGCGTGCCCGCGGTGCGGTGCGGGTGTACGACCTCTCGGGCAAGGCGGTGCGCACCCTCAAGGAAGGCGCCTTCGAGCCGGGCGAGGCCACGCTCAACTGGGACGGCCGGGACGCAAACGGGCGGGCCGCACCGCCCGGGGTGTACTTCCTCGATGCGCACGTCGGCGGCGAGGCCGTGCGGCTGAAGCTGGCGCGCATCAGGTAGCGCGGCCTCGCTTCGGGCGCCTCACGGCTCCACGAACTTGTAGCCCACCTTGTGCACGGCCACGATGAACGGCTTCTCGAAGCCCTCGCCGAGCTTGCTGCGCAGGTTGGAGACGTGCGTGTCCACGGTGCGGGTGGTCACGCCCGGCTCCTCGTCCACGCCCCAGATCTGCTCGAGCAGCTCCTCGCGGCTCACGGTGCGGCCGCGGTGCTCGATCAGGCACTTGAGCAGCTCGAACTCCTGGAACGACAGCGCCACCTGCTTGGCCGTCTTGTACACCTCGCGCGGCTCGAAGCGCACCTCGACGTCGCCGAACGAAACGAGTAGATGGTCGTGTCCGGCGCGCCCGTGTTCATGGGCCCGCGCGCCACGAGGCGCTTGACGCGCGCGGCCAGCTCCTTGGGGCTGAACGGCTTGGTCACGTAGTCGTCCGCCCCGAGGTCGAAGCCCTTTGATCGCGTGTGTGCAAACGTTCGGCTCGGTGGCGCACCTGCATCCGCACCCGCACGCACTGATGACCGACGGCGCGTTCCGTCGCGACGGCACGTTCGTCCCGCTGCCGGAGCCGGAGCCGGCGGTGCTGGAGGAAGCGTGGCGGAGATCGGTGCTCGCCGAGTTCGTGCGCCACGGCTGGCTGGAGGAGGACGAGGCCGTCGACATGCTCGCCTGGCCGCACTCGGGGTTCGGCGCGGACGTCGGCCCGCGCATCGAGGATCGCGCAGGGGTGCTGCGGGTGGCGCGCTACAGCGCCCGCGCGCCGGTGGCCGAATCGCGATTGCGTTACGACGCGGAGCGCGCCGAAGTGGAGCTGGTCTCCGACCGCAGCGGCGGCCCCTACGCCGGGGTGCACCGGACGTCGGCGCTCGAGTTCATCGCGCGCTGGGTGGACCACGTGCCGGAACGCTACGAGGTGCGGGTGCGCGATGCGGGCGCCTACGCGACGCGACGGCGCGTGTGGTGGCGGCGGCGCGGGGTGGTGCGGGTCGCCACGCCGGCGGCGGAGACGGTCTCGCCCAAGCCGGCGGGGCAGTGGCCGGCGCTGCGCGCCCGCCAGCGGCGGTGGGCGGAACTGCTGCGGCTCGTGTTCCAGGTTGAGGTCGAGGTGTGCCCGGACCCACCTGCGGTGGGTGCCCCGCGGGGGCGAGGCGCGCCTCGTGGGGTTCGTCACCGAGTCGGCGGTGGTGCGGCGGATCCTCGCTCATCTCGAGCGCCGTGGGATCGAGGCGCGGGCCGGGCCGTGGGCGGCCGCGGCGGCCCCGGGGTGATGGGCCGCATGGTGGCCGGGCAGGGTGGGAGAGGGAGCGAGCGGGCGAGCCTCCGACGGCGAGCGGGCGTGGCTACGCCCGTGGCCGGGAAGGTGCGCGCCGGGTGCCCGCCGCGGCGTGCTCGGCCGGCAGCGCAGGCGCGGCCGGGAGGGGAGCGCGGGCGACACGACCCGCTGGCGCGTGGGTCCGGAGGCGGATTTCGGAGGACGTGGGGCACCGGGACCGGGTAGACTCGACTCCGGGCGTATACGAGTTCCTATTCCTTAACCCGAAGGTCGCTGGTTCAAATCCAGCCCCCGCTAAATGACGGCGCCCGGAGCCTCTTCGGGCGCCGAGTTTTTTCCCCGCACGCCCATCATCGTATCCCTCCCCGCACCCACAGCGTCACGGCCGGTTGGCGCGGGGGTCCGGTCTCAGCAATAGGCTGAGACCCGAAGCGGGCGCGGGCGACGAAGCGCTTCCCGATGGCTTGCGCGGCCGCCGAATCCGCCGCCGTAGGGAGGAGCACCCACCCCAACGAATCGCTACGGGCGAGCGAAAGCGTGCTCTCCACGCTGGCCACCGCCCACGTGCCTCCCGGGCGCATCAGATCTTCGCCGTGGACGTGGAGCCCGCCCGCGGCGGCACCGGTCGCCCCCGGGCGCAGTTCGGCCGCCTGCCGCATCGCCTCGCTCCGCGAATCGCGCATCCGCCAGCGTTCGCGCGCGTGGCCCAGCTCGTTCGTGGTCGCGATCAGACCTGCGAGGGCGAGGAGAGCGCAGAGCCCCTTGGTAGGCCGGCTCAACACTGCCGGCACGACGTCGGGCCCCCACTCGAGCGTGGCCAGCGCGTAGATGGCGGCGAGCGGAACGACGGGCTCCATGTTGCGGCCGAAGGCCGTGCGCTGGAGCGCCATGAACAATACGTACGCCGCAGGGAACAGCAGCAACCGCCGGGCCGGGGCATCGCGCAGCGCGAGCCCGATCGCCCCGGGCAGCGCGAGCCAGGCGAGCGGCCCCAACGCGGTTCCGATGGTGCGCAGATAGAAGAGCAGGTTGCCCACTCCGCGCCCCTCGCCGAACGGCCCGTGCCCACGGATCCCGTAGTGGACGATCTCGTAGCCGATGTCGTGGGCCGCCGTGCCCGCGTCGAGGAGCACGAAGGGCGAGCACAGCGCGAAAGTCACGAACGCGATCGCGGCCAGTCCCGCGACGTGGCTCGCCCGACGCGGACCGCGCGAGCCCGCCCACCACAACGCCGGGAGGAGGACCAGAACCGCGTTGTACTTGCATGCCGCCGCCATTCCGGCCGCCATGGCGGAAGCGATGAGCGCGCGGCGCCCCGGCTTGGGTCGCGCGAGCGGGAGCAATGAGGCGAGAGCGAACAGGGCCGTCCACGGACCCACCGCGGCGTGGGAGCTGGATTCGATAAGGTGCGGCGAGATCGCGACGAGAAGGGCCGCGGCGGGTGCTGCCCACGTGAGGCCGAGCCGCGCGGCAAGGAGGAGCGTGAGCACGCAGGTCGCGCCCCCCATCCACGCCGTCACCTGCCGATGGAGAAGCGCCAAGTGCGTCTGCGGAATGTTCCACTCGTCGCGCGCGGATGCGTTCCACGCCGCCGAGCCGGGCGTGGCGGCGCCTTCATGACCGCCGAGCGCCAGGTAGGCGGCGTCGGTCAGCGCGTACGCGTAGGTCGAAAGCGTCGGATAGTTGAAGCGGTGCGGGTTGAGATCGCCGGTCTCGACCATGCGGAACGAGACGTCCGAGAAGCCGGGCTCGTCCCAGTCGTAGAGGTACGGCAGCTCGCGATGCGCCGCGTTCAGTCGAAGGGAGACGGCGAGCGCGAAGATCGCCGCGCTCCAGATCCAAAGGAGAGCGCGCGATCGGTCGTTGGGTGTTGCGGCGGGCGCGCTCATTCGAGTGGGATTCGCCGGCGGGTCGTGGACTCGGCCGTCGGCGCCGCATGCTGGCATTGGGCGCCGGAAGGGGTCAAGCGTGAGGCTACGGGCTCGCCCTCAGATTCGTCACCGCGGCCGGCGGCGTGACATCGTCTCCGATCAGGAAGAGCGCGTCGGAAGGCGGCACGGTCACGTTCGACACCGACGAGCCGTCGTTCACGTCCGGCGATACGGATCCGGCGATCTTGCGGAACGGGCGCTCGAGCGGAACCGACATGGGAATGCCGGACGGGTTCACGAGCACGATGCCGTTCTGAAAATCACGGCGATACAGATTCGAGACGTCCGACTGGAAGTGGACGTCGTCGAGCCACCGGCGCGCGGTGCTCGGCGAGTTCGTGCGCCACGGCTGGTTCGAGGAGGACGAGGCGGTCGGCATGCTTGCCTGGCCGCACTCGGGGTTCGGCGCGGACGTCGGCCCGCGCATCGAGGATCGCGCAGGGGTGCTGCGGGTGGCGCGCTACAGCGCCCGCGCGCCGGTGGCCGAATCGCGATTGCGTTACGACGCGGAGCGCGCCGAGGTGGAGTTGGTCTCCGACCGCAGCGACGGACCCTACGCCGGGGTGCACCGGATGTCGGCGCTCGAGTTCATCGCGCGCTGGGTGGACCACGTGCCGGAGCGCTACGAGGTGCGGGTGCGCTATGCGGGGGCCTACGCGACGCGTCGGCGCGTGTGGTGGCGGCGGCGCGGGGTGGTGCTGGTGCGCGCGAGCGACGAGCCGCCCCAGGCGGCGGTGCAGGAGGAGAGTTGGCCGACGCTGCGGGCACGCCGGCGGCACTGGGCGGAGCTGTTGCGACTCGTGTTCAAGGTGGAGGTCGAGGTGTGCCCGGACCCGCCTTCGGCGGGTACCCTGCGGGGGCGAGGCGCTCATCGTCGGGTTCGTCACCGAGCCGGCGGTCGTGCGGAGGATGCTCGAGCACCTGGCGCGGCGCGAGGTCGACGCCCGGGCCGGGCCGTGGACGGGAGCGGCGGCGGCCCCGGGCTGACGGGCAGCGGGTGCCGAGTGGTGGGTAGGGTGGGCGAGCCTCCGCGGACGAGCGAGCACGTGGGCCCTCGTGTGCGGTCGGGCGGGTGTGCGCCGCGGGCTCGGGGACGCACACCAAGGGGGCGGCCGCGGCGCCGGCAGGTGTTGAAGTGAGCATACGCCAAATCCCACGGTCCGAATCGCTCGGGCAGGTCGCGCCACGGCGCGCCGCTGCGCAGCACCCAGAAGATCGCGTTCCACATCTCGCGCGGTGGGCGACGCGGTCGGCCGGTCGAAGCCGGCGGTGGGATCAGGGGTTCGATGATCGCCCACTCGTCATCCGTGAGTTCGTAGCGTCGCATCGGGTCGTTCCTCCCAACCCCGCCATCCATGACAGGTTGCGTGGAACATACCCCTTGCGACCGTTTTCAAACGGAGCCGAGCACGAGCACGAGCACGAGCACGAGCACGAGCACGAGCGCGGCGTGACGGGAGCGGGCAGCGTGCGGCTCGGGCCGAGCTCCAGCACTCCACGAAAGTGACTTCGCCGCCTCTCGGGCGTGCGATATCCTCGAGACCTTCCTCTCACTTGCGGAGTTCACCGTGGAAGCCATCCGCCGAGCCACTTGCTCCGTCGCGCTCCTGTGCGCGTTCCTGCTCGTTTCGCAGGGAGCGGCACAAGCGCAGGTGTATGCGTCTCGTGTCAGCATGGGTGGCGATGCCTGGCTGAACGTCACCAACCACGGCGTGCTGGGGAACAACTTCACGACGCGCTCGCCTTCGTTCGAGTACCCGGGCGGTTCGGGCCATGAGCACCTCACGCACGCCGGACTGTGGCTGGGGGCGCGCGCGACCGACGATGCCGGGTCGTTCACTGGCGTTGTCACCGGGTCCTTCGACCAGTTTCTCGGCACATCCACGGCCAGTCTCACCGAGTTCTCGCCGCTGGGCAATACGGTGGCCTTCCGTTCCAGCGATCCGACGTCGTTCGCCTACAGCCCGCTTGCCCTGAGTGACGACGAGACGCTGGCGAGCTTCGATGACCACGTGGCGAAGACGGCGGCTTCCGGCGCGGAGATCAACCGGCCCATGGGGATCACCGTGCGACAGGTCACCCACTCGTGGGCGTCCAGCGCGTATCGCCACTTCGTGATCACGCGCTACATCGTGACCTCGCAGTCCGCGCATCCGATCGAGGACTTGTGGATCGGTTTCTACAGCGAACTCTCCAGCGGCAATAAGAACAACTACGCGTCCTGGCCGCCGTCGGGGTCCTGGTTCCGCAGGAAGTTCCTCGAGTGGGACCAGGCCTGGCGCATGTTGCGCGAACACTACTGCGCGAATGCGCCCGTGCCCTCGGGGTGCAACTTCCAGTTGCTGCCGGAATGGGCCGGCATCCAGCTGCTGACGCCGCCCGGAGCGAACCGACAACTGACGCTGGCCGCCTGGAACTACGCCCCGGGAGACGCCACGCGCGACGAGGATGTCGAGCGCTATGCGCTGATGACCGCGGGCACCCTCGCGAACCTGGCCGACCCCTTACTGCAGCCTGGCACTGGCGACCCCACCGAGTTGCTGGCCATCGGCCCGTTCCAGCTGCCCTCGTACGGCGACAGCGTGGAGGTGGCATTCGCGTTCGTGGGTGGCGCGGACATCCCGTCGCTCCAGCGGCACGCACGCTCGGCGCAGGCGCTGGCCGACCATGGCTACGATCTCGCGGTCGTGGACGTGCCACCCCAGGGCACGGGTACGCGCATTGCCATCTCGCCGAGCATCAATCCCACGAGTGCTGGCGGCATCGAGTTCGTGATCGAGCTGCCGTCTCCGGGCGAGGCAATGGTCGAGTTACTCGACCTCGCCGGTCGCCGCGTCGCCCACGAGATCCTCGGGTCGTTGTCGGCCGGCACGCACCGCGTGGCGTTCACGCCGCGCGCGGGGCTCGCGCCCGGTGTCTACCTGGTGCGGTTCCTCCACGCGAGCGGCACGGCGGGCACGCGAGTGGTGCGGCTGGAGCGCTGAACGAGCCCGGTGCGGAACTCGGTGGGGATCCGGTGTGGAGCGACGTCGAGCTGTCCCGGAGCGTGTTTGCCCGCGCGCGGGCGGATGGTATGGGCTGCTCGCGACTCGCGAGTACCTGCTGGGGACTCTTGTCCAGGCGCGCCGGTCCGTCATGGAGTTCCGGATCGATCGCGGCCCCACCGCGGCCCGGCCCGGGTGCGCCAAAGGCCACAGGAAAGGACTCCCATGCGAATGGAGCTGGTCTCGGATCGCAGCGACGGTCCCTACGCCGAGGTGCACCGGATGACGGCGTTGGAGTTTCTGGCGCGCTGGGTGGACCACGTGCCGGAACGCTACGAGGTGCGGGTGCGCTACGCGGGCGCCTACGCGACGCGACGGCGCGTGTGGTGGCGGCGTCGCGGGGTGGTGCTGGTGCGCGCGAGCGACGAGCCGCCCCAGGCGGCGGTGCAGGAGGAGAGTTGGCCGGCGCTGCGGGCACGCCGGCGGCGCTGGGCGGAGCTGTTGCGACTCGTGTTCAAGGTGGAGGTCGAGGTGTGCCCGGACCCGCCTTCGGCGGGTACCCTGCGGGGGCGAGGCGCTCATCGTCGGGTTCGTCACCGAGCCGGCGG
>JAHFBX010000369.1 GCA_023249815.1 Candidatus Eiseniibacteriota bacterium | reverse complement strand
GTGTCGCGTTGGCGAGCGGTCATGCGATGCCTTCGCTTTCGCTCATTCGCCGATCACCTTGATGAGCACACGCTTCGCGCGGCGGCCGTCGAACTCGCCGTAGAAGACCTGCTCCCACGGGCCGAAGTCGAGCTTGCCTTTCGTGATCGCGACCACGATTTCGCGCCCCATGACCTGGCGCTTCAAGTGCGCGTCGGCGTTGTCCTCGCCCGTGTCGTTGTGCCGGTACTGGCTCGTGGGCGCGTGCGGCGCCAGCTTCTCCAGCCACACCTCGTAGTCATGGTGGAGCCCGGACTCGTCGTCGTTGATGAACACGCTCGCCGAGATGTGCATGGCGTTCACGAGCACCATCCCCTCGCGCACACTGGACGCCTCGACCGCCGCGGCCACTTCGCGCGTGATGTTCACGAAATCGCGGCGCTTCGGGATGTTCATCGTCAGGTAGGCGGTATGGCACTTCATGGCGGGGCAACGTAGCACAGTGCCACTCAGTGGCTCTGCGCCTCGCCCCGCCACCAGGCTTCCGCTTCGGCGCGGCCCCACGGTTCGCCGTCGAGGCTGCGCGCGAGCCGGTCACTCAGCTCGTCCGCGTCATGCGGGCGCGAGGCCGGGTCCTTGGCGAGGCACGCCATCACGACCGCGTCGAGCGCCGGCGGGATCGGTTGCGTCGCGCGTTCGGCGAGCGGCGGCGGCGTGACCTGCGCATGCTGGCGCAACAACTCACTTCGCTCCGCCGCCTCGAACGGCCGCAATCCGGAAAGCAGCCAATAGGCGACGCAGCCGAGCGCGTAGAGGTCGGCGGCCGGCCCCGTGTCGCCGTCGAAGATCTGCTCGGGCGCCATCCAGCCGGGTGTGCCGAGCCACGAACCCTCGCGCGTGAGTCGCGCGTCGCCGTGGTGCGAGGCCGGGCGCGCGAGACCGAAGTCCAGCACCTTCACGAAGTCGTGCTCGCGTCCGTAGTGGCAGACGAACAGGTTCGCGGGCTTCAGGTCGCGATGTGTGAGCCCGCTCGCGTGCGCCTCGCCCAGCGAGTGACACGCCTGCTTGAGCCAGTGCACTGCACGCCTCGGCTCCACGGGGCCGTGGCGATACACGTAGTGCTCGAGATTCATGCCTTCCAAGAGCTCCATCGCGTAATAGAGTACCCCATCGTCGCTTACACCGAAGTCGAACAGCTGCACAGTGTACGGCGAGCGCAGCGACGCGGTGACCTGCGCCTCGCGCGTGAACCGCTGCACGGCGGCCTCGCGAGCCTCCGCCGGGGCCTGGAGTCGCTCGGCGAGGATCAGCTTCACGGCGGCGGGTCGCGCGAGCATCAGGTGGCGCGCCTCCCACACCTCCCCCATGCCGCCCTGGCCGAGCGGCTTGAGGAGCTCGTAACCACCCATGCGCCGCGCGACCGCCGCCTCGCGTCGCGCGCCGTGGAGCGTGCGTGACGCGACGAAGGCGAGTCCCAGGCCGACCGCGGCGGCGATCGACGAACCCCAGTAGTCGGAAGCGCTCGCGATGACGCGGCCGGTCGCGGCGAGCAGCGTGATTCCGAGCGGCATCGTGAGCGCGCACGCGGTCGAGACGATCATTGAGTCACGAAGCGGGACCGGCACCATGAGCGAGAACAGGAGCAGGACCGGCACCACCCACGTGAGCCCCGGCACGTGACCCGTGTGCAGGTAGGACGCCCACGGGTTCACGATCGAGATGAGCGCCGAGATCAGGAACTCGAATCCGAGCGCCAGCGTGAGCACCGTGCGGTCGCTCAAGCGGGGTGCAAGCGTGAGCAGGAACATCGTGCCGCAGAGCACGAAGCCGGCGACGTCGTTCGTGAGGTCGAGTGTCCGTTCGAGCGTGCCGTCGTGGGAGATGCCGCTCAACACCGAGACGAGGAGGACCAGGTATGCCGCGACGCCGAGACCCGCCGCGACGCGGATGCGGCGCCTCGACTCGTGCGTCGCTTCGCTCGGCGGCTCGTGTCGCGTGTCGGCTTCGGTCCGCATGGCGGCGAGCCAGCGGGCCGGCAGCAACGTGCGCAATCGACCTCCCCCGCGGAGGGACACTCGCGGCTTGGGCGAGGGTGGAGTCGCTAAGCGCCGCGCCCCCAAGGGCGTGACGCGGCACAGAGTATACTTCGCGCCTGCGCGCAACGGGCATCGCGCGCATCGAGGCCCATGAGCTGGGAGGTCCCGTGGCCGATCCCGGAGATCCGGATCCTGGCGCTCCCGAGGCGACCGGCACATCCGGTCGCGTCCTCGCGGGACGCTTTCGCGTCGAACAGGTGTTGGGCCGCGGCGGCATGGGCGAGGTGCTGCTCGCTCACGACACGCTGCTCCACCGCCAGGTCGCGCTCAAGCATCTCCGCACCGACGGCGGCCAAGACGCTGGCGCACAGCGTGCCGCGTTGCTCAAGGAGGCCCGGCGCGCAAGCCAGGTGAACGATCGCCGCATCGCCGCCATCCACGACGTCCTGGACCTGGGCGACGAGCTGCTCATCGTCATGGAGTACGTGAACGGCGAGACGCTGCGCCAGCGGCTGCGCGAGGCGCTCCCGATCGAGCGGTTCTGGGACCTGTCGCGCCAGTGTGTCGAAGCGCTCGAGGCCGCGCACGAGCACGGCGTCATCCATCGCGACATCAAGCCCGAGAACCTGATGCTCACGCGTGGGAACGAGATCAAGATCCTCGACTTCGGGATCGCAAGGCAGGCGCCGCGTGTCGAAGGTTCGCAGCTCGAAGGCGCCACCACCGCGACCAGCGAGCTGCA
>JAHFBX010000113.1 GCA_023249815.1 Candidatus Eiseniibacteriota bacterium | reverse complement strand
TCGCAGTGAACGAATGGACCTGCCGGCCCCAAGCGTTCCGCTTGGCACTGATGTCGAGCACGCCGAGCGTGGGACACGGGAGGCGGTCGGCGTCACGCGCCAGCAGCAGCAGCCCCGCGCAGGTGCCGAGCACGGGCCGCTCGCGTACGAACCGCTCCAGCGGCTCGCGGAGCCCGGTGGAGTCCAGCAGCCGGAGCATCGTGGAGGACTCGCCACCCGGCAGGATCAGTGCCTCGAGTCCCTCCAGGTGCTCGGGCAGCGACACCCGCACCGGCTCGGCTCCCGCGTCGCGAAGCGCCGCCGAGTGCAGCGCGAAGTCACCCTGCAGGCTCAGCACGCCGACGCGTGGGGCGCGCGACGACCTCGCGGGCTTCGCGCCAGCTGCGGCGTGCGCGGCGTGTATCGCAGCCGCGCGCGGCCGGCGCGCGCGGGAGGGTGCGGCCGCCCGCCGGCTCACCCGACGTTTCTCACCAGCCACGCTTGGCAAGCAGCTCGCCCTCGGACAGCGTCTCGAGCGAGATGCCACGCATGGCCTGCGGCAGGCCGGTGCTGATGTCCTTCAAGAGGTCCGGACGATCCCAGTTCGCGACCGCCTGGACGATGGCGCCCGCCATGCGCGCCTGGTCCTTGCGCGCGTCGCGCGGCTTGTCGGCGTCGCCCACCTCGAAGATCCCCGAGCCCACGAACACGGCCTCGGCGCCCAGCTTCATCATGAGCGCGGCGTCCGCCGGCGTCGCCACGCCGCCCGCGGCGAAGTTCGGCACCGGCAGCCGACCCGTGCGGGCCACCTCGCGCACCAGCTCGAACGGCGCGCCTAAGGTCTTGGCCTCGGCCATGAGCTCGTCGGCGGTGAGCGTGGTGAGCCGCTTCATGTGTGAGACCACCGCGCGCATGTGGCGCACGGCCTCCACGACGTTGCCCGTCCCGGCTTCGCCCTTGGTGCGGATCATCGCGGCGCCCTCGCCGATGCGGCGCAACGCCTCGCCGAGGTCTCGGCAGCCGCACACGAACGGCACCTTGAACTCGTGCTTCCAAACGTGATTCGCCTCATCGGCCGGCGTCAGCACCTCGGATTCGTCCACGAAGTCGATCTCGAGCGCTTCGAGGATCTGCGCTTCGACGATGTGCCCGATGCGGCATTTCGCCATGACCGGGATGTCCACCACCGCCTGGATGCGGCGGATCATGGACGGGTCGCTCATGCGCGCCACACCGCCGTGCTTCCGGATCTGCGACGGGATGCGCTCGAGCGCCATCACCGCAGCGGCGCCGGCCTCCTGCGCGATCTCGGCCTGCTCGGCATTCATGACGTCCATGATGACGCCGCCCTTCAGCATCTCGGCCAGCCCCACCTTCAACCGGAACGCCTCGGCCAGCGACGCCGGCGGCGGCGGCGGCGTGCGGTCGCCGTTCCGGTGCGCGGCTGGCGCGCCGCTCCGACTGTGTTTCGTGCGCTTCATGGCTGCATCCTCCTGTTCGACCCCTCGCCACCCGCGGCCCGCCGGCGGGGGCGCCCGTCCCAGGTGGGACGGGTCCATCCCAAACTCAAGCGGACCTCTCCAACCCCGGCCCGGCGAGCGCGCGCAGCCGCTCGATCACGGGCGGCAGCAGTTCGCCGATGCGCTCCACCTGGGCCTCGTCGTTGTCTTCGCCGAGCGAGAACCGCACGCTCGCGTGCGCGTCCTCGGGGCGCAGTCCCATCGCGGTGAGCACGTGGCTCGGACCCGCTTCGCCGCTGCTGCAGGCGCTGCCGGTGGAGACCTGGATGCCGAGGCGATCGAGCTCGTGCAGCACAGCCTCGCCATCCACTCCCACGAAACAAACGTTGACCACGCCGCCGACGCGGCGGTTCAGGTCGCCGTTCAGCGTGGTGTTCGCGACACGCGACAGCACGAGCGCCAGCAGCCGCTCGCCCAGGTGGGTCACTCGTGACACGCTTCCGGAGGTCGGCTCGCTCCCGCCACTCGCGAGTCCGTCGCGCGCGCGCGCCGCCGCCACGCCCATGCCCACGATGGCCGCGAGGTTCTCGGTGCCGGCGCGCCGGTCGCGTTCGTGCCGGCCGCCGTGCACGAGCGGTACCAGCCGCGTGCGGCGGCGCACGAACAGCGCGGCGGCGCCCTGCGGCCCGTGGAACTTGTGCGCCGCGACGCTCGTCAGGTCGGCCTGCCAGCCGTCCACGGAGATCCCGAGCTTGCCCGGAGCCTGCACCGCGTCCACGTGGAACAGCGCGCCGCTCGCCCTGACGAGCGGTCCGATCTCCTCGACCGGCTGCACCACTCCGGTCTCGTTGTTCACCGCCATCACGCTCACGAGCGCCACGTCGTCGCCGAGTACCGCCGCGAGTTCGTCGGGATCCACGGCGCCATTTGGCCGCACGGGCACCACGGTGAGCGCGAAGCCCTCGGCCTCGAGCGCGCGCGCCGTGGCGAGCACCGAGGGGTGCTCGATCGCCGTGGTGACGAGCCGGCGGCGCGTCGGTGACGCGGCGCGCATCGCGCCCTGGAGCGCCAGGTTGTTGGACTCGCTTCCGGTCGCGGTGAACACGATCTCTTCCGACTGGGCGCCCATGAGCCGCGCCACCTCGAGCCGCGCGCGTTCGATGGCGTCGCGAGCCGCCTCTCCGCGGGTGTGCACGCTCGAGGCGTTGCCGAATCGCTCCCCGAGCCATGGCAGCATGGCGTCCACGACTTCGGGTGCGGGTCGCGTCGTGGCGGCGTGATCAGCGTAGATGGCGCTCATGCGGATGCCGAGACCGAGCCGAGCGTGATGATGCTGATGCGCTGCGCCAGGTGGCCGGCGATGGCACGGAACGCGAGCGACGTCGCGCCGTCGGGATCGGCCGCGACGACCGGCGCGCCGGTGTCGCCGCCCAGGCGGACCGCGGATTCGAGCGGCAGCGCGCCCAGGAACGGCAGCCCGAGCGCCAGCGCGCGCGCCTGCGCGTCGCCGGAGGAGAAGATGTCGTGCCGCTTGTCGCATTGGTCGCAGACGAAGTAGCTCATGTTCTCGATGACGCCCAGCACCGGCACCGAGAGCTTGTCGAACATGCGAATCGCCTTCACCGAGTCCTCGATCGCCACCGTGCTCGGCGTGGTGACCACCACCGCGCCGGTCACCACCGTCTGCTGGATGAGCGACAGCTGCACGTCGCCAGTGCCCGGCGGCAGGTCCACGAGCAGGTAGTCACAGCCCGACCAGTCCACGTCCCCGAGGAACGACTTGATGGCGCCGTGCAGCATGGGTCCGCGCCAGACCACGGCCTCGCCGGACTCCACGAGCAGTCCCATGGACATGAAGCGGATGCCGTGCGCCTCGAGCGGCACGATGCGGCCGTCCTTTTGGTAGGGCTGGCGCTGCGCGCCGAGCATGCGCGGCAGGTTGGGGCCGTAGATATCGCAGTCCAGGAGACCCACGTTGGCGCCGGTGCGCGCCAGCGCGATGGCGAGGTTCGCGGCCACCGTGCTCTTCCCCACGCCGCCTTTTCCCGAGCCCACGGCGATGACGTGGCCCACGCCCTCAAGCGCCTTGCGATCGGCCGACGGGTCCTTGGGCTTCCGCACGCGGCTCGTCGTCTTGATGGCGATGTCCGTGACCCCGGCGATGCGCGTCACGGCCGCGCGGCAGTCGTCCTCGATCTGGCCCTTGAGCGGGCACGCGGACGTCGTGAGCACGAGCGTGAACCGCACCCTGCCACCGTCCACCGCGACGTCCTCGATCATGCCGAGCGTGACGAGGTCGCGATGCAGATCGGGATCGTTCACCGTGCCGAGCGCGGCGAGAACGGCTTCGGGTGTGATCAACGTGGAGCCTTCCGGGAAGGAGTGAAGCGAGACCTGCTGCGTTTCAGCGGCGCGAGCGGCGATGCTCCCACCACTCGCGCGCGCGGTTGATGCCGATGGCGAGCACGACCGTGCCCCCGATCAGGAACGCGGCCACGATCAGGCCGTAGCCGTAGAACACGCGCTACTCGGCGTGCACCTGCGTGACCTGCGGCAGCTTGTAGCGCAGGTACCGCTCGATGCCGTTGCGAAGCGTGGTGGTCGAGCTGGAGCAGCCGCTGCAGGAACCGTGCAGCCGGAGGGTCACGACCCCCTCGTCTGAGACGCTCAGCAGCTCGAGGTCGCCGCCGTCCGACTGGACCATCGGCCGAAGCTGTTCGATGACTTTCTCGACCTGTTCTCGCATAGTGCCTCCGGAGGCGCCGCCCCAGCGGGCCCGCTTCGCGCACCGGCCTCTCGCGCGGCCGCGCCCGTCCATGAGGAGGGGTCCCGCAAGTCCGCCGGGGCGGCGGACCCACTCATTGGATGCGTGCCCCAAGCTCGCGACACCACCCTAAGTGCAAGGTAACACGACAGACTATGCCCCATCCCTCGGCCCGTCAAAGCTCGCGGAGCGCGCTCACGCGGCGAATTGGCCCGGGCCTGACGAACAGGCTCGCGACCGACGAAGGATTTTCGCCCGAGGCCGCTCTGGGATCCCCCGGCGCCGACACCTCACCGGTGCCGAACCAGCCGCTCCTGCATCTCGAACAGCTGTGGATCCAGGTCGCGGGCACGCTCTGCAATCTCTCGTGCACCCACTGCTTCGTGAGCGCGGGCCCTAACGAGGGCCGCCACGCGATGCTGTCGCGCGAGGACGTGGCGGCGCGCGTCGCCGAGGCGGTGGCGATGGGCGTACGCGAGATCTACCTGACAGGCGGCGAACCGTTCCTGAATCCCTCGATCGAGGGCATCGTCGAGGACACGCTCGAGCTGGCGCCCGTGACCCTGCTTACCAATGGCACGCTGTTCACGCCGCACCGCACGCGCTGGCTCGCGGCGACCACGAGGTCGTCGCGCTATTCGCTGGAACTGCGCGTCTCGCTCGACGGCACCGATGCGGCTTCGCACGACGCTTTCCGCGGCGCGGGGAGCTGGCGGCGCACCCTGGACGGCCTCCGGGCGCTCGAGGCCGCGGGCCTGCTCCCGATCGTGACGCTTACGCGGCCCGCGCACGTGGACGCGTCGGAGCTCGCGGCGCGGGCGCACGCGGCGCTCGCCGCCGAGGGCGTGCCGGCGGCGAGGCTCAAGCTGCTGCCGATGTTCACGCTCGGCCGCGAGACGCGGCGGCCCGGGCACGCTCCTCCGCCGCCGTCGCTCGCCGCGCTCCCCGCGGAAGCGTTCGACCCGAACCGGCTCCAGTGCGGAACCTGCCGCGCGGTGACGAGCCGCGGCGTGTTCGTCTGTCCGCTGCTCGTGGACGAACCCGGCGGACGCATGGGCGACACGCTCGCCGAGTCCGCACGGGCGTTCCCGCTCGCGCACGGCGCCTGCTCGACCTGCTGGGCGACCGGCATGACCTGCGCCAATGACTGAGCGCGTCGCATCCACCCGGCTCGCGCTGTTCGGCGGCGTGTACGCCAACCTGCCCGCGCTCGAGGCCGTGCTGGCGGACATCGCCTCGCGTGGCGCGGAGCCAGGCTGGTGTCTCGGCGATCTGGGCGGCTTCGGCCCCGACCCCGAGGAGTGCGTGAACTTATTGCGCGCGCGCGCCGTGCCGACCGTGCAGGGGAACTACGACCACTCGATCGGGCACCGGCTCGCGGACTGCGCCTGCGGCTACACCGACCCCGACGATCAGCGTTTCGCGCAATTGAGCTACGACTTCACCGATGCGCGTGTGAGCGAGGCGTCGCGTGCCTGGCTGCGCGCGCTGCCGGCGGAGGTGCGCTTCGAGTTCGCCGGCCGCCGGGTGCTCCTCTGCCACGGCTCGCCGCGCCGACAGAACGAGTTCCTGTGGGAGAGCGCCGCCAGCGAGCCGTTCCTCGAGTGGCTGTGCCGCGAGCATGATGCCGACCTGCTGGTGTGTTCGCACACCGGACTCCACTGGCACCGGGCGCTCTCGAGCGGGCGGCATGTCGTGAACGCCGGCGCCACCGGCCGTCCCGCGCACGACGGCCGGCCCGGCGCGTGGTACGCCGAGCTCACCGTTCGCGAGGGCGCGCTCGAGGTGAGCTTCCGCCACGTCACCTACGACACCGAGCGGCTCGCGGCCCGCATGGACGCGCAGGGACTTCCGCCCGAGTTCTCGGAGACCGTGCGCACGGGCTGGTGGACGACCTGCTTCGGCAGCCTGCCCGTCCGCGAGCGGATCGCCGCCGCCGACGCGAGGCTCGCGGCCGCGCCTCAAAGCAGATAACAGAAGAGCGGCGATCGAGAGAGGCGCCGCCCTTCACACTTCGGGAGTTCCTGTGCGTGCGAGCTAGCGGAAGCGAGCCTTCAGCTGTCCCCAAGAGGTCTTGCTCACCGGTGTCGGGTTCACGGACTCCATGAGCACGACGCAGTCATCGAAGTCCTGGTCGGCGCCCGCGGCCACCGAGTTTTCCTCCCAGGCCAGCCACCATGTCCCGGCGTTCGCGCCGGTTCCCTGGAAGGCCAGCGCTTGCGCCTTACCGCCCGGATTGCGCCCGTCCTGCGTGAAGAACGTGCCGTTCGGAGTGCTCAGGTAGAACCCGAAGTTCGTCGGGTCGACGCCGCCGAACGTCGTCGAGCTCAGGAAGTTGCCGTTGTCATCGAATCGATTCACCACCAGGATGTTTCCGGGCTGGAACGTCGCGGTCGAGAAGCCCTGCGGTACCACCGGTCCCGAGATGAGAAGGAAGAGCGGCGGGATCACGGCGCCACCGTTGTACAGACCGAAGCTGTTGATGGCCGCGTTCGGGCTCAGCTCGATCATCACCGTGTAGGTCGTCGTGCCCGAGGTCGTGTGCGACCAGGTCTGCGTCGCGTCCTGGGCCGTGAGCACGTTGATGGACTCACCGACGCCGTTGAGATAGGCCTGCAACGACCCACCCAGCACCGGTACCTGAGGAACCCGCAGGGCGGCATCGGCCCGCGAGGTGATCGCCACGGATGCCACCGACGCAACCAGCAGCACGAGCAGTGTGGTAGCCGCACGCTTCATGAGGGGGATCTCCTCGCTGGGAACGACTCTCTCGCCGGACGGATGCAAGCACGGAACTCCCGACGGGAAACTAACATCCGCGGCGCACCGTTTCGACGAGAATCGCATGCTCGGCGTGAAATTCGTCGCGCCGAGTCGAGCCGAGCCCGCGCCGACGTGCACCCAGGCGGTCGCGGCGCTGCCGGCTCTACGCCGCTGCGGCGCTGCGGTTTATCCACATGCTCGAACAAGTCACATGAAGCGATGACGCGGCTACGGGTCCGCGCGCCTCCCCATTCGCCACCAGGTACGGCCGATCAGTTCGTCGGGCAGGTGCTGTTGCGCCCTGGCGCGCTCCGGATCGTCGTGCGCGTAGGCGTAGTCCGCTCCGTAGCCTAGATCCTGCATCAGCCGGGTGGGCGCGTTCAGGATCACCTTGGGTGGCGGCAGCGAACCGGACTTCTCGATCTCCTCCATCACCTCGCCCTAAGCTCGGTAGACGGCGTTGGACTTGGGCGCGAGTGCCAGGTGCACGACCACCTGCGCGAGCGCCAGCTAGCCCTCGGGCGAGCCGAGCTGGTGATAGGCGTTGAACGCTGCGACGGCAAGGTGGAGTGCCGTCGGGTCCGCCATGCCCACGTCCTCGCTCGCGAACCGCACGAGCCGTCGCGCGACATAGAGCCGGTCCTCGCCCGCGGCGATCATGCGCCCGAACCAGTACAGGCTCGCGTCGGGATCCGAGTCGCGAAGGCTCTTGTGCAGCGCCGAGATGAGATTGAAGTGCTCCTCGCCGGCGCGGTCGTAGCGCAGGTGGCGGCGCGCAAGCGCGGCGCGCACGTCATTCGCGCCGATCGGCCGGCCGGCAGCCTCGGCCGTTGCTGCCCCGATCTCGAGCGTCGTGAGCGCGCGTCGCGCGTCACCGTCGGCCGCCGCGGCGAGCAGGTCGAGCGCCTCGTCGCTCGCCGCGATGCGACCGGCGAGCCCGCGCTCGTCCGACAGCGCGCGGCCGAGCAGCGCGCGGATGGAAGGAGCCTTGAGCTCGCGCAGCACCAGCACGCGCGCTCGCGACAGCAGCGCCGAGTTCACCTCGAAGCTCGGGTTCTCGGTGGTCGCGCCGATGAACACGATGTCACCGCGTTCGACGTGCGACAGGAACGCGTCCTGTTGTGCCTTGTTGAAGCGATGGATCTCGTCCACGAACAGGATCGTGGGCTGGCCGGACCGCTGGCGATGGCGCGCTGCGCGTTCCATCACCTCCTTCACGTCCTTGACGCCCGAGAGCACGGCGCTCATCTGTACGAACGGCACGCCCGCCGTGCGCGCGATCAACCGGGCGAGCGTGGTCTTGCCGGTGCCGGGCGGGCCCCACAGCACGATGCTAGAGAGGTGGCGGCCGTCGCGCATCAGCGCGACCGGGCTGCCCTCGGCGAGCAGGTGCTCCTGCCCCACCAGTTCCTCGAAGCTCTTGGGCCGCATCCGGTCGGCGAGCGGCGCGTTGGGCCCCGGCTCGGCGGGCAGCGCTCCGAACGGCTGCCCGGCCCCGGCCGGCGCGTCAGGGCGCTCGCCGAACAGGT
>JAHFBX010000112.1 GCA_023249815.1 Candidatus Eiseniibacteriota bacterium | reverse complement strand
GGTGTCGGTCACGAACAGCACATCGTCGTCGGGCGCAAACGGCGTGCCGCCGTCCGACCACGCCACGCCATGCGGGTCCGAGAGGCCGTCGATGGCGTAGACCGGCGTGAGCGTGACGCGGTCGAACTCCGTGGACGCCTGGAGCACGAGCACGCGCTGGTTGCCGGCGTCCGCGACGTAGACGCGGTCCTGGTCGTCCACGGCGAGCCCGTAGGGCGAGTGCAGTGCGCCGAACGCCGTGCCCGAACCGTCGAACGCGGCCAGGCTCTTACCGACCTCGCCCACGACGAGGCGATTCCAGGCCGGATCCGACACGATCAGGAAGTGACGGGACTCCACGTATGGGAAGCGGTCATAGACGTCCACGTGGGACAGCGTCACGGCGGCCCACGGATCGGCGAACAGGTCGCGTCCCAACTGTTCGCGCGTCACACGCTTCGTGAGCGCGTCCAGTCCGAGGTCCGGGGCGAGGGGCGCGGGCACGAACGTCCCCGCGAGCGCGGGGGCGCCGAGCACCGTCATGAGCCCGAGCATGAGCAGGATGTGTCGTCGCAAGTGCGTGCTCCTCTCTCGACCTGTCAGCCACGATCCGACGCGGCGGCGTTCCAGCCCGCCCCGCAGACGGGTTCTCAGGGGAACCGGAAATCCACGCCCGTCTCGACGACGTTCGCGGAGTAATGATTGCTGTTGAAGTAGCGCTCGACGTCGAGCCACAGCGACAGCCTGCGCATGACGTTGTGCGTCGGCGCGAGCGCGTCAAGATCCATGCGCACCGCGCCGCCGAACAGGTGCGACGCGAGGTCGCCCAGCCGGTAGTCCCCGGTGCGATAACCGTTGATGCCGTTCACGTCCACGTACTCGGTGCGGAAGAAGTCGGCTGGCGTCTGCGTGTACCAGCGGTACTCCCAGCGCACGCTCATGCCGCGCGTGATGTACTGGCTGAGCCGCGTGCCGAGCTCGTGCGAGTTGACACCCCAGTCGTCGTTGTAGAAGCGGTACTGGAGCTTGACGCTCGAGCGGTTCGGCAGCGCGTGCGTCACGCGCAGGAACGCGTCACGACGCTGGCGGTGCTCGGGGTGCCGCTCCGGAACGTGCGTGCCACCCGCGTACACGTTGCGGTAAGGGCTGTGCTGCAGGCCGCTCACGAGGTTGTACTCGACGCCGTACCGCAACATGGTCGTGGGTGACACCACGTCGGTGACGACGGCGTTCCAGTGCAGCGTGTTCTTCGACGCCGCGCTCGTCTGCGTGTCGTCGTCACGCAGCGGCTGGATGGCGTCCCAGCTCCAGCTGCCGCCGAGCGACAGGTTGCGCGCGTCCGGGCGGATGTCCTTGTTCCACCGCCCGCCGACCTGCTGGGCGAGGTAGTCCGATTCGCTCGAGACGTAGTAGCTCATCTCCATCGGACCGCGCCCGTAGTCGCCCTGCACCTCGTTTCGCACCTTGACGAAGTCCTCGAACGCGTTGCCCGCGATGGGGCGGCTCGCGGTCGTGATGGCGTCCACCGCTTCCTGGGTGCCGGGCGGCGCCGAGATGGCGGGCACGACGACGCGCTCGTTGTTGAAGTCGATGTTCAGCCCCGAGGCGCTGCGCAACGGCGTGTTCCAATGGCCAGAGAGCGAACGCACGCTGACGCGGTCGCTGTCCGTGAACCAGCGGAGCAACGTGCCGGTGCGCGGCGGGTCATCGGCGAGGAATTGCGCCGTCGCGGGCGAGGCCCAGCCCGCGACCAACCCCAGGGCGAGGCACGCAGGGACAAGGCGTGGCGTCACTTGCACGCGCAGCCTCCGCCGGCGCCACCGATACCGCCGGTCGAGCCCTCACGGGCCTCCCACGTCTTCATCTTGCGCGCGTCCTCGCGGGCTTCGGCGCGGAACGCCACGATGGGATCCACCAGGCGCTCGCGCTGCCAGGCGCGCACCGGAACGGTGGCGCAGCCAGTGCATGCGCAGGCGAGCGCCAGCCAGGCGAGCGAGACGAGCAGCGTGCGGGAACGGGTCATCGGGAAGCTCCCTCCGTGGACTCGGCGCTGGGCGTGGCGGCGGTTGCCGCGCGACGCGCCAGAGCGGCGTACTGGTTGCGCGTCGTGGCGTCGGCGCCGCCCCCGGCCCACATCACCGAGCCGTCGCGGTCCAACACCACGGTGTAGGGAAGCGCGGGAAGGTCGAGCGCGTGCGCCAGGCCTTCCGGAGCGTCGTGGTAGAGCGGCAGGTTCGGCGCGTAGCGCGCGGCGAAGTCCTCGGCGTTCCGGCGGTCGGAGTCGATGGACACCGCGACGACGCGCCCGCCCGTGCGCGCGAGCTCCAGGTGAAGCGCCTGGATCGCGGGCAGCTCCGTGCGGCACGGCCCGCACCAACTCGCCCAGAAGTGCAGCACGACGACCTCGCCACGCAGCGACGCCCAGCTGAGCGAGCCGCCACCCAGGCGGTGGAGCGGCTGCGCGGCGAGCGCCGCCGCGATGCGCTCGGCCGTGAGGCCGGCAGCCGAAGCGGCCACCGGTACCACCACGAGGCCGGCGCACAGCACGAGGGCGAAACGGATCGAGGCGACGCGCACGGGGGATCTCACTTGTACTGGGCGCCGAGCAGCACCCACAGGTTGAACTTGCGGCGCTCCACCGCGGTGAGGGAGTCCGCACCGGTGGGGTGGAAGCCCTGGCCCGCACGCCCACCGGCGCCGAGCACGTAGTCGATCAGGCGCGAGCGTCGCGGGAACGCGGGCTCGACCTCCTGCGCGGTCATCCCGCCCATGGATTCACCCGAGAGGTTCACGTAGGCGCGCGGGAAGATGCGGTTCATGCGCACCGTGTCCGGCGCGGTCGTGAGGTCGAGGCCGCCGGCCGCGGGCGTGAGCCCGGACGGCTGATGGCACGACACGCACTTCGCGGCCACGATCGGGCCGATGTCGTTCTCGAAGTTGATGATCTGCCACTGCGACGGCGGCACGTTCAGGTCGTGCGCCGGCATCAGCGCCGCGGCGGGGTTCGGATTCGTTGCGATCGGCGGTCCGGCGTGCCGGTCCTCGTGGCAGCCGAAGCAGTTCTCGAACTTCTCGCCGGGCCGCACGAACAGGTGCGTGCGCTTGACGACGAAGCCGCGGCCGAGCGCATCCAAAGTCGCGAAGCTGATCGGCGTGTTCGCGGGGACGCGGATGCGGAACGAGCCGTCCGATTGCACCGGCGCGAAGCCGAGGATCGCGCGCTTCTCGAAATCGTTCGCCGAGATCTGGTTGCTCTCTCCCGGAGCCGTGGGACGCGCCACGATGACGGCGATGCTGTCGATCGGGTCCACGCCCTTCACCGGTCGCTCCTTACCGTCGTTCGTGCCGCGGTTGAACACGTCCTGGGCGAGGAACTCGCCGTAGGTGAGGTTGCGGTCGATCGTGGACGGGACGATCGGCGGCTTCGGATGCGGCGCGAGCAACTGCGCGTCGTACTCGTTCGTCGTCGGGTCGTTGTAGAGGAACGACATGTTCACGACGCTGAACGACGCCGGGTCGCCGGGCGTGCCGCTGCCCGACTGCGAGACCGTGAACGTGTACAGGCCGTAGTCCACTTCCTGGTCCGTGGCGGCGGGCAGCGAGTACGACGTCACGAAGCGGTTGCCGCCGATCGGCATCGGGTACTTGAACGCGCCGTACGGCCACGGTGCGCCATCCAGGTTCACGTGCGGCGTCAACACTTCCCAGTTGTTGCCGGTCGCCGGGTCGGCGGGGCCGTTCTCGGTCTTCAGGAACGCGAGCGGTCCGGCGTCCTCCTCGACCATGTCGGAGGCGATCGCGACGATGCGGCCGTCGGGCGTCGGCTGTGCGTGGAAGAAGTTGATGCCGTGGGGGCCAAACAGGTGGAACGTCCCGGTGCCGTCGGGGTTCGTGACGAACAGCGGGAAGCGGTTCATGGTGCCGAAGTGCTCCCAGCGCGTGTACATGACGCGTCCGTTCGGGAGCAGGGTCGGGTCGAAGTCGTCGCTCTGGTTGAAGCTCACGCGCTCGAGGTTCGAACCGTCGGCGTCGCACACGTAGAGGTGCTCGGCGGGCGCGTGGTTGTACTCGTCCATCTCGTTGTCGCGCGAGCTCGTGAACAGGATGCGATCGTCCGGCAGGTAGACCGGATCGAAGTCCGGACCGCCGCCACTCGTGACCTGGCGGAGCCCGCTGCCATCGGCGTTGATCTCGTAGAGGTTGCGTGCGCCGCCGCCCGCAGGGCGCATCGAGAACAGGATGTGCAGCCCGTCGTACGACACGACGGGGTCCGAGATGGAGGCGCCCGTGAAGTTCGTGATCGGTGTGACCAGGCCGCTCGGCGAGATGGGGGACAACTTGAACAGGTTCGAGCTGCCGTTCGTGCGGTTGAGCGTCTCTTCCGCGTCAGCCTTCACGAACACCAGCGCTTCGGTGGTGGGCGTCTGGAGGATGAGGTCGTCCGGCGCGCTGTCGCGACAGCCGGCCGTCACCAGGCCCAGCACCAGCAGGACGAGCGCGAGCGAAGCGCCCGAGACTCTCTTGAGATGGAGTGGTCGATTGGTCATGGTGTGGCTGAACCTCCAGGCCGGAGCGCCCGTCATGGGCGGATGGACCGATAGAACGCGAGCCCGATCGTCGTCTGCCCGTAGTCGTAGACGACGACGCCATCCCGCCCGCTCTGCTCGCCGAAAATGGCGGCTTGCCGCCATTCGCCGCGCAGCGACAGATCGTCTCGGATGAACAGCTCCAGACCCGCGCCACCCGAGAGCGCGTTCCTGGTGACGGGCTTCGCGTTGAGTGCGGGGCCCGGTTGCACCATCACCATCCCGTAGCCAGCGGTCGCGTACGGTTGGAACCGTCCCGGACGGGGCCAGCGGAGCAGCACACCAAACGTGTGCAGCACCGCGTGCACGGATTGGCCAGGGTTGTGCGAGAGCGTCGCTTCGTAGCCGAGCCAGTCCATGGGGTGGTACGCCGCGCGGATCAGGAACAGCTTCTCGACGCCGAGGACGCCGAAGCCGGGGCTCACCGCGAGACGCTCGCGGAATGGACGCACGCCGGACGCGAGCCCGAACGGCGCACGGGCCGCCTGTGGCACCAGCGCCTCGAGCCCGTTCACGAGCTCCACATCCGAGTCGGCCACCGTGTCGATGACGGATTCCGGCGTGACCGGCTCGGGCGGCGTGTCCTCCGCGTGTGTGATCACCGGCGCGAGGAGCAGCAGGCCTGCCGCCAGCAGCGCGAAATTTCGCCGCGCGTTCACGGCGTCACCCCGGCGCGCACCCACGCCCGTATCGTGCGGTACTCCGTGTCGGTGGTGTCTGCGAACGGCTTCACGCTGTGTGCCGTCCCGCCCGCCGCGGCGGCGAGCGGCTCGGTCAGGATCGGGCTCCGGTCGGGGTCGTTCACCAGAACCTGGAGCGAGACCTGGTCGAAGTCGAAGCGCGAGTTCTTGGCCGACGGGGGCGAGAGCTGCAGCGTGCCGCGGATGCCGCCGCCGTGGCAGTCGCCCTCCGCGTCGCAGCCGCGGGCGACGAGGATCGGCTCAACCGCGCTTGCGAACGCGGCGTAGTCGAGCCGGAGCGCCGTTCCGCCGCTGGGCGGCGCGGGAGGCGCGACCGGTGACGTGCACCCGAGCAGCGCGCCCGGCAATGCGAACCACGGCCAATGCCGTGCGAACGTACTCGGCTTTCGACCGCGCTCGATCGTCACGTTGTGCGGACCCCGCGTTCATGGCAGCCGTGCTCCGTTCGGCGCGCCCGGGTCCCGCCCACGGCCGTTCCACGGACCTGCGTCCGTGGTGCGCCGAGACGCCCGGGCGAAACACGCCCGACTCCCGTTCTTCGGGAGGTGCGGCGCACGGGGGCAAGACGTGGGCCAGCTTGGCGATAGAAGTTTCAGTCGCCTGCGGGGCAGGGCGCTCGGCGATTGCGCGCACTCGCTTGATCGTGGAGTCCTGGTCTCGAAATCGTGCGAGTTGCACTTTGCCTGCGTGCGAAAACCCATCGTGCACGTTCGAAACAGCTCCGAGGGCATCGCGGCCGCGAGGCTCGGGGGGCGCGTGGAGGATGACGCTCGTCGCGCGCATCCTGCGCGCTCCTCACTCGTCTGGCCGCGCGCTCCGCCTTCCATGGCTCCCGCTCGCGTCCAGGCGCCTCCTCACACGCGCGCGCCCTAAACTCCCCGCTAGTAGTAGCGGACGACGAACCTTGTTCGGGCGGCGGGTTCCAGTTGGAAGCGGTCGCGAAGGGGGGACTCGAGCCAGACGGTGTCCACCGCGGCGCCGGGGGAGACGAGGATCGCGGCGATGTCGGGGCGCGCGAGCGCTTTTCGCTTCGCGGCCTCGAGGCCCAAGACGTAGAGCGGCGTGTCCCAGGCGTCGGTCGTGGTGGCGTCGGCGGCGATCACGGTCACGGCGAGCAGCCCCTCGGACGGGCGTCCGGTGCGCGGGTCCAGGATGTGGCCGTAGCGCTTGCCGTCCTTCGCCACGAACTGCTCGTAGTTGGCTGACGTCGAGATGGCGTCACCCTGCAGCCGCACGCGCGCGAAGTACGACAGCCGGTCACGGGGATCGCGAAGACCGATGCGCCAGGCGGGCGAACCCGGGGGGTGACCCACGGACATCATGTTGCCCGATGCGTCGACGAGCGCGTCACGTACGCCATGCTCCCGGAGCGCCGACATCGCGAGATCCACGGCGTAGCCCTTGGCGATGCCCCCCAGGTCCACACGCATGCCATGGCGGCGGAACCGCACCGTGCCCGCGGCGCTGTCCAGCACGACATCGCCAGCGCCCACGAGCGCGAACGCCGCGCGGGCCTCCGCATCGGTGGGAACACGTCGCGGTCCGCCGATGAATCCCCACGCGCGAACCAACGGTTCCACCGTGATATCGAACGCGCCGTCGCTCTCGCGCCACACCCGGAGCGAGCGTGCGAGCACGTCGGCCACGCGCGGCTCGACGGGCGTGGCGACAGAATCGGCCACCCGATTGATCCGAGCCACCTCGCTCGTGGTGGTCCAGTTGCTCATGAGCGAGTCCACGAGCCGCACCGCGGCGTGCGCAGCGCGCGCGTCGTCGAGCGAGCGTGCCGAGTCCGTCGTGACGAGCGTCACGTTCACGTACGTGCCCATCGCTCGGACGGGATACGACACCGAGCGCGGCAGCGGACCGGCGGCCGCGAGCAGGGCGGCCGCGCTGGTGGCGACGAGCAGGGAAGCGGGCAGGCGATCGCGCATCGGGACTCCCGGTGGGGGCAAGCGACGCGCGCACTCTAGCGAGCGCGGTGCACGCTAGTCGAGCTTGACCACTCCGCGCGTCCAGGCGCCCGCCGGTGTGCGGAGCCGCACGAAGTAGAGTCCGGCGCGCGCTCGGCTGCCGTCTTCACGCCGGCCGTCCCACGTGAGCGCATGACGGCCCGCGGGCCAGTCGCCACGCGTGAGCACGCGCACCTCGCGGCCGAGCACGTCATACACGGCCAGTTCGGCGCGCCACGGGCGCGTGAGCTGGAACTCGAATCGCGTCGAGCCGCGGAATGGATTGGGCAGCGCGGCGCGAAGCCCCGTGCCGGTGAGCCCCAGGTCCACGCCCACGCTGGCCGGTGTCGAGGCGGGATCCCCGGGATCGCTCCCGGCAAGGCGCTCGTCGCCGTCCGAGTGACCGTCGCGATCGCGGTCGATCCCCATGCGCGTGCCGCTGCCCACGGGCACGCCGAGCATGGTGATCTCGCGGTTCGGGCCGGCGAGCGCGCGCAGCTCGGCGCTCGTGAGAGTGGCCTCTCCGCTCACGTCCGGGTGCCACAGGCCGCCCGTGAACGTCCAGCCGCGCGCGACTTGCGCCACGCGGCCGTGCGCGACCAGGTCGCAATCGCCTGCCGCAGCGCGCTGCGTGAGCGTGTCCATGCGCGCCACGCGCCCGGCGTCGTTGGCGCCGCCGTCGAACGTCACCTGCGCGCCGACCGCGGGCGCCATGCCGGTGTCGAACGCGAGCAGGTACGCCTCGAGGTCGCGCCGCTGCGCGTCGCCCGCTGCCCCGCTGGCGAAGTTGAACCCGGGGAAATGGAGGAAGTCGAACAAGTTGTCGGTGGAGCCGTCGTGGATGAAGCCGGCGCCGCGCTTGTTGACCACGCCGGCCGCGTCCGTGAAGCCGGTCTTCTGGTAGAGGTTTCGCAGGTGCGGGACCTTCACGTCCTGCGGCGACTGCAGCGCGAAGCGGTCGATGAGTTGGCGGTTCGTTCCCGTCGGCAGGCTGTGACAGAACGCGCACGGTTGGCCGCCATCCACCGGCGTCCCGACGAAGAACACACGCCCGCGCTCGGCGCTCGGCTGTCCCGCCGGCGCGTCGCGAAACGTGCGGTCGAGGAACTGGTTCGGATTCGGCGGATACAAGAGCTGCAGCACGAACTGCGACATCGCCACCATCTCGCTGTCAGGGATCGGCGCCGCGAGACCGAGCAACCCCTGCGTGGCGCCCCGGAACGCGAAGAAGTCCGCGCGATCCCCGCGCCAATGGAGCAGGCCGGTGTTCGGGAGCCCGCGAAGACTCTGCGT
>JAHFBX010000368.1 GCA_023249815.1 Candidatus Eiseniibacteriota bacterium | reverse complement strand
GGCGATGGATCTCGCCCAACAGCACGTCGCGCACTTCAGCGACGAACTCCGCTCGCCGGTCCGCGTACTCCTCGGGCAGCGCGTGCAGCACGAGCGCGGTGCGGTGGACACGCACGGGCACGCGGATCGCGGCGCCGGACATGAGCTCCAGGAGCCGCACCTCGCGCGCCGACGTGAGTCCGTAGCCGCTCTTCACCTCCACCGTGGTGCAGCCGTTCGAGCGCCAGCGTTCGAGGCGGTTCGCGAGCGACTTCTCGAGCAGCTCGTCCTTGACCGCGGCCGTCGAACGTACGGTGGAGCGGATGCCGCCGCCCTGCGCCGCGATCTCGGCGTAGGTGGCGCCGGCGAGCTTGAGTTGGAACTCCAGCGCGCGGTGGCCGCCGAACAGCATGTGCGTGTGGCAATCCACGAGCCCGGGCGTCACGAGCTTGCCGTTCGCGTTGAGTGGTCGCGCGTCGGGATGGTGACGGAACAGGTCCGCGGCGGGCCCCACCTCGAGCACGCGTCCCTCGCGGAACACGATCGCGCCCTTCGGGAAGCGCAGGATCTCGCGCCCTTCCGCGTCGGGCGTCACGACCTCGGACGTGTTGTGGAGGATCAGGTACGCGGTGCGTCCGGCGACCGGCTTGCCAGACGGATCGTGCGCGGGCCAGTGGCTCACGCTACGACGTCACGCCGGGCAGTTTCATGCCGGTGCGGCGGGCATGCGCGATGGCCTGTTCGTAGCCGGCGTCGGCGTGCCGCATGACGCCGGTGCCGGGGTCGTTCGTGAGCACGCGCTCGAGCCGGTGGTCCGCCTCCACGCTGCCGTCGCACACGATGACCATGCCGGCGTGGATCGAGTTGCCGATGCCGACGCCGCCGCCGTGGTGGAGCGACACCCATGACGCTCCGGAGGCGGTGTTCAAGAGCGCGTTCAGGAACGGCCAGTCCGCCACGGCGTCGCTGCCGTCGCGCATGGCCTCGGTCTCGCGCCACGGCGAGGCCACGGAACCCGCGTCCAAGTGATCGCGGCCGATGACGATGGGTGCCTTCACGCGACCCTCGCGCACGAGCCGGTTGAAACGCAGACCGAGCCGGTGCCGTTCGCCGTACCCCAGCCAGCAGATGCGCGCGGGAAGGCCCTGGTGGCGGACATGCCGCTGGGCGAGGGGGATCCAGCGGTGGAGCCGAGCGTCCTCGGGGAACTCGGCAAGCGCCGCCTCGTCGGTGACGCGGATGTCGTCCGGGTCGCCCGACAGCGCCGCCCAGCGGAACGGCCCCTTCCCGACGCAGAACAGCGGCCGGATGTATTCGGGCACGAAGCCGGGATACGAGAACGCCTGCTCGTGCGGCAGCCCGCCGCGTTCCGCTTCGCCGCGCAGGTTGTTGCCGTAATCGAACAGCACGCTGCCCTGGTCGCGCATGCCGAGCAGTGCCCGGACATGGTTCGCCATGGATTCGCGAGCGGCGCGCACGACGTCATCGGGCCGCGTGCGACGCGCTTCGGCCACCTGCTGCAGGTTCATGCCGACCGGCACGTAGCCGTTCAAGGGGTCGTGCGCGCTGGTCTGGTCCGTGGCCACGTCGGGCACGACACCGCGCTTCAAGAGCTCGGGAACCGCGTCAGCAGCGTTCGCGACGACGCCCACTGAGAGCGGGTGCTTCGCGGCGAGCGCTTCCCGGCACCACGCCAGCGCCTCGTCGAGCGAGCCCGTGACGCGGTCACAGTAGCCGCTCGCGACGCGGCGCTCGGCCCGCGCCGCGTCCACCTCGACGGCGAGGCAGACCGCGCCATTCATCGTGGCCGCGAGCGGCTGCGCGCCGCCCATGCCGCCAAGACCCGCGGTCAACACCAGCCGCCCCGCGAGCGAGCCGCCGAAGTGGCGCTCGGCGCATTCCGCGAACGTCTCGAACGTGCCCTGCACGATGCCCTGCGAGCCGATGTAGATCCATGAGCCCGCGGTCATCTGCCCGTACATCATCAGGCCCTTCTTCTCCAGCTCCCAGAAGTGCTCCCACGTGCCCCAGTGCGGCACCAGGTTCGAGTTCGCGATGAGCACGCGCGGCGCGTCGGCGTGCGTGCGGAACACGCCCACGGGCTTGCCGCTCTGCACGAGCAGCGTCTCGTCGGCTTCGAGCGCGCGCAGCGCCTCGACGATCCGGTCGAAGGACGGCCAGTCGCGCGCCGCCTTGCCGGTGCCGCCGTAGACGACCAGATCCTCGGGGCGCTCGGCCACCTCGGGATCCAGGTTGTTCATGAGCATGCGGAGCGCGGCTTCCTGCACCCAACCCTTGCACGACAGCTCGCGGCCACGCGGCGCGCGCACCACCCGTGTCGAGGCGACCGAGGTCACGTGGACAGCACCTCCTCGGCGAGCTTCTGCGGGCCGGCGCTCAACACCCAGCGCGCGAGTTCCTCGCATGGGCCATGCAGCGGTCGATCGCCTTCCGGCGCGGACACGATGCGGCGCACGGCGCCGTAGATCATCTCGCTGCCTTCGCCCGCCTTGAGCGGCCGGCGCAGCTCGAGGGCCCGACAGCCACAGAGGAGTTCCAGCGCCACGACACGCGCGGCATGGTCGGTGATCGCGCGCGCATGCCGCGCCGCGATCGGCGCCATGCTGACGTGATCCTCCTGGCCGGCCCCCGTCGGAATGGAGTCCACGCGCGCCGGGTGCGCGCGCGTCTTGTTCTCTGAGACGAGTGCGGCGGCCGTGTACTGCGCGAGCATGTAGCCGTACTCGAGACCCGGCGTGCCGGCGAGCGCGTCCGGCAAGCCCGAA
>JAHFBX010000111.1 GCA_023249815.1 Candidatus Eiseniibacteriota bacterium | reverse complement strand
TCCACGCTCGTGAAGTCGGCCGTTGTGGACACCGGGAAGGCCCGCGCGCTCAAGCTGGCCACGAAGCCCGCGAGGCCTGACACCTCTCGGGCGAGGGCCTCGAACGTCACCGCAAAGCCGACAGTGAAGTCCACCACGCCCGAAACCACGCCGTCGAGGGCAACGAGCGTCGCCGCGAAGCCGGCCGTGAAGCCCGCTGCAAAGGCCGCGACGCCCGACACTTCCCGGGCGCGCGTGTCGACCCCCGCCGCGAAACCGGCAGCGAAGCCCGCCAGGCCCGACACCTCCCGGGCGCGCGTGTCGAACGTCGCCGCGAAGCCGGCCGTGAAGCCCGCCACGACGACCGCGACGCCTGCCCCGAAGGCCCCCGCCAAGCCGGCGCCCAGGCCCGCGGCGAAGGACACGAGCAAGACCACGCCACGCTGAGCGCCCGGCAGCAGAAGCAGGCGCGACCGGAGCCCCCGATTCGCTGTAGCCGGAATGCACCGCGCCCTGCGAGAATGCGGGCGCGATGTCCCCTTCCCGTGCACGTCTCGCGCCGCTCATGAAGATCACCTCGCTCTCGCGCATTGCCCTTGCCTCGCTCTCGCGCATTGCCCTTGCCTCGCTCTCGCGCATTGCCGTTGCCTCGCTCTCGCGCATTGCCGTTGCCTCGCTCTCGCGCATTGCCGTTGCCTCGCTCTCGCTCGTGGCCCTGAGCGCCGTGCGCAGCGAAGCCGCGACCATTCCCACGCTCAACTCCTCGTGGAACGTCGCGAACGGCGGGCCGTGGGATCCGCCGGACGCGCTCGGCGCCGCCGGCCCGCGCGGAGTCCTGCTCGTGAACAACGACCGCGTGCTGTACTCCAACAAGGCGGGCGATCCCTATCCCGGCTACTCGAGCCTGTCGCTGCGCGACTTCTTCATTCCGCCGACTCCGCCCAACATCCTCAACGACCCGCGCGTGCTCTACGACCCGCAGTCGGAGCGATTCTTGGTCACCTGCAGCGAGTTCTCGGTGAGCGGTTCGCCGGCCGATACCTCGTTGCGCGCGTATCTCACCCTCTCGGTGTCCACGTCGTCGCATCCCCGGTCGCCCGCGGATTGGGTGAAGCGCCGGTTCGACGTCACGAAGGTCGTGGGCAGCGGTGCCGCCGAGGAGCACTACGCGCCCGACTACCCGCAGATCGGCGTGGACGCGTACGCGTTCCATGTCACCGGCAATTTCTTCCGGCTGCCGCTCACCGGCGCGGGAGCGAACGGCATCGGCATCTTCTCGTTCCCGAAAGCGCAGCTCCTCTCGGGCGGCCCCGTCACGCCGCTCGTCACGTACGTCACGAGTGGCAACCCCGCGACACTGCAGCCCGTGAGCGTGCTGTGGTCTCCGCCCGGGCCCACGGACGTCAGCTACTTCGTCGAGATCCCGCGGTTCGCGTCCACGTCGCTCCGGCTGTGGGCGCTCGTCGATCCGCTCGGCACGCGGACGCTCGCCTCCACGTTCATCCCGGCGCCGGAACACGGCCTCCAGTTGGATCTGCTCGCGCCGCAGGTCGGCACCGACGTGAACATCCGCACCTGGTCGGGCGTCGCGCAGGGGCTTGCGCAGTGGCACGCCGGCGACATCTGGTTCGTGGCCACGGGCGACACGGCCGAGTCGTTCCAGAGCCGCACGCGCGCGCACTGGTACCGCCTGTCGCCGAACGGCTTCCCGTCCGGATCGCCGAGCCTCACCGAGAGCGGTGTCCTGGACGGCGGGCCCGGCGCGTGGACGTTCCTTCCGGCGCTGGGGCTCACGCCGCGTGGGGACGTGGGCATCGTCTACCAGCAGTCGTCCTCGGCGATCACGCCGACGATGATGTTCGCCGGCCGCGGTGCTGCCGACGCCGCGTTCGCGCCGAGCGTGCTGGTGAAGGCGAGCGCGGAGTCCGCGCTCAATCGCAACTATCCGTTCCCGTGCGCGTTCTGTGACTCGAAGTGGGGTGACGACTACGCGGTGAGCGTGGACCCCGCGGACTCGAGCCTGTGGGCGACGTGCGAGCTGGCGCAGCCATCGCAGACGGGCACGACGCCGCTGTGGCTACACCAGTGGGCGAACATCATCTTCGACGATCGCGCCTCGGGCTGGCCCGGCGCGGGCCGGCGCGTGCGCCAGGGTCAGACACCCGTCGCCGGGCTCACCATGGCCGCAGACGATTCGGGCGGCGTGTACGTGGAGTGGCACGACCAGCGCATGACCGACAGCGCCCCGCAGATGTTGTTCGCGCAGCGCGTCACCGGCACCGGCGCGCAAGCCGGCGGCTGGCCGGCGAACGGCGCGCGCGTCCAGAGGGCGGGCGGGAACGTCGCCGAGCGGATCGTGCCCGACGGGAGCGGCGGCTTCTACAGCTTCCATCTCACCGGCGGCGTCCCGACCACGCTCAGCGTCGTGCGCCTCGACCGGCGGGGCCGCACACCGGCGGGCTGGCCCGCGGGCCCGGTCGTGGTGGTGCCGAGTGCGTCGAGCACGACCCTCGCGGCCGCGTCCGACGGTGATGGCGGATTGCTCGGCGCCTATGTGAGCAACGGCCTGCGCGTGCAACGGGTCTCGCCGCTCGGTGAGCTCGTCTGGCCCTCACCGATGCAGCTAGCACCCAGCGCGTCGCAGCTGGAGGTCGCTCCCGAGTTCGCGGGGGGCGCGTTCGTGGCGTGGACCGCGAGCGGGCACGCGCGCGTCCAGCACCTGCTCGCCACGGGAGTGCCCGATCCCGCCTGGCCTGCGACCGGCCTCGACCTTGGGCTCTCCGCCACGCCGAAGCTCGTCCCCGATGGCAGCGGCGGTGTGTTTGTCGTGCACGGTGGAGCGGGCGACGTCGTCGCGCGCCGACTCCAGCGCAACGGCACGCCGGCTCCCGGCTGGCCGGCCTCCGTACCCGTCTGCGCCGCCGCCGGGACGCAAGACCAACCGATCGCGGCCGCGGACGGCGCCGGCGGCCTGCTCGTGGCGTGGTGCGATCAACGCGACGCGGCCAGCGAGCGCGACATTTACGTGCAGCGGCTCACCGGCACGGGCGCGCTGGCGACCGGGTGGCCCTTGAATGGCCTGCGCCTGTGCGGTGCTGTGGGCGAGCAGACCACTCCGGCGATCGTCGCGGACGGTGCGGGTGGCGCCGTGGTCGCATGGGCCGATGTCCGCGGTCTCGCCGACTGCTCGAGCGTGGCGTGCGGCACCAACGTGTTTTGGTCGCACGCCACGTTCGCCGGGCTCGTGGACGCGATGCTTCCGCCGGACGGCGCGGCCGCCGGTCCGGCGGCGGGCATCCAGTCTGTCCCCGCGCTCGTGCGCACGGGCAACAGCAGCGCCATCGTGGCGTGGCTCGACGGCAGGAGCGCGCCTGACGGGGACCCCGCACCGCACACGCAGGTGTTTGCGCAGCGGCTCCAGTACGACGCGTCGGGGCCCGGCGCGGGCGTGCCTCCGGCGCGAGTGACGCTCGCGGATGCGCTGGGGCCGCCGCGCCCGAACCCGACGCGCACCGCGGTGAGCTTCGAGATCACCCTCGTCCGCCCGAACGCGGAGCGGACGGTGGAGCTGGGCGTGTTCGACGTGGCGGGCCGGCTCGTGCGCCGGCTGCAGGCGCCGGGTCTATCGGAACCCGGTGTGCGCGCGCTCGAATGGGACCTGCGCGACGAGAGCGGACAGCGCGTGCGCGCCGGGCGCTTCTACCTGCGCCTGCAAGTGGACGCCCGCACATTCACGCGCGCGGTCACGGTGCGCTAGCTCGCGACCGGCGGCCGGTGCGGAGGCGAAGCCGCCCGTACCCCGTACCCCGTACCCCGTGGCAACGCGCCCCGCGAGTGGGTACGATGCCCGGCCCATGAGCCTCCCGCACGGCATCGCGCGCCTCCCCGAGCAGCCAGGGCTGGTCGCCATCCGCGATCCCGGCGAGCGCCCGCACGCCGGCGCCGGCGCCGCCGAACGCCTCGCGTTGCTGCGCGCGCACCTCGCGGCCTTGGGCCGTGTCGTCGTGGCCTATTCAGGCGGCGTGGACTCGAGCGTGCTGCTCGCGGTCGCACACGAACAGCTGGGCGCAAGCGCCCTCGGCGTGATCGGAGTGTCCGACAGCTATGCCTCGCGAGAGCTGGAGCTGGCGTTGGCACAGGCCGCGCACATCGGGGCGCGCGTCGAGACCGTGCGAACGGGCGAGCTCGCGGATCCCGAGTTCGCTGCCAATGACACGGACCGCTGCTACCACTGCAAGACCGAACTCTACGAGCAGCTCGCTAGGGTGGCCGCGCGTGAGGGCGGCAGCGTCGTGCTCGACGGCACGATCGCCGACGACCTCGCAGACTGGCGGCCGGGACGTCGAGCGGCCGCCGAGCGGGACATCCGCTCCCCGCTCGCCGAGTTGGGCTTCACCAAGGCCGATGTCCGGACGGCGGCGGAGCTGCTCGGGCTCGAGAGCGCGGGCAAACCCGCCTCGCCCTGCCTCGCCTCCCGGATCCCGTACGGCACCGCGATCACACGCGAGAGCCTGACCCAGGTCGAGCGTGCCGAGGCGGCGCTCCATGAGCTGGGATTCAACCACCTGCGTGTCCGGCACCATGGCGAGACCGCGCGAATCGAGGTCCCGATCGCCGACTTGACGCGCGTCTGCGCCCCCGGCGTGCGCGAAGGCGTGGTCGCGGCTCTCAAGTCGTTGGGATTCAGGTGGATAGCCATTGATCTCGAGGGTCTTCGCTCGGGCAACATGAACAATTCCGGAACCGACGCCACAGGATAGGGTACGAAACTGTGCGCCCCATCGGAGGCGGCGGCACCACCGCGATCTTCGCTGAGATCGCCAGTGCCCCGGGCCTCGAAAGGCCCGGCCCAGCGCCGGCGGTCTCGAACGGGAGAAGCTCCCGATCGAGGTCGTCGGCGTTCCAATCTCCGCTTCCGCGAGGGGAGCAAGAAGGGGTCGGGAAATGAGCCAGAAGCCTAACGTCACTCGTCCCAAGAGCTTGAAGGCCAAGATGGCGGCACCCGAGGTGGACCTCGGCTTCCGCTGGGGGGTGCCCAACACGGCGCTCCTGGCCCTCGGGGTGGCGGTCCTGGCCGGCGGCTACATGAGCCTCTCGAGAGGTTCTCTGACGCTTGCCCCGGTGCTGCTCGTGGCCGGTTACTGCGTCTTGATCCCGGCCGCTCTGCTGGTGCGCGGAAGCGGCTCGACCGAGGGCGAATAGCTCAGCTGGTAGAGCACTTGCCTTACAAGCAAGGGGTCACAGGTTCGAGCCCTGTTTCGCCCACCAGCGGTACTTTCGACAGGGGGGAGGGAGCGGTCGCCAGGGTCGCCGGGAGCCGCGCGCGAAGTCCTGCGGGCGAACGGGCAACCGACTCCCAACGTGGGGCGAGAACACGAGTTCCATGGTGAGCCATCGTCAAGAACGTGCTTGACACCGCGCGAACACGGACCCTAGACTTTCTGGTGTCTTGGAAGGCCTTGTAGGCGCACGAGATAAGCTCACCAAGGCACTCGAACTCTAAGCTCATATTGAAGATATGAAGAGTTCGAAAGGAGGTGGCTCGAAGCCAGACCTGATTGCGCGCAACTGAGCCTTGCCTGGAACACTGCAACAGGTTTTCACCCTTTAGGGAGGTGCAACAATGACTGGTTTGGTTCGCAAGGCCACGCTCCTCACGGCGGCGGGTCTGCTCGTCGCTTCGGCCGCGATGGCGGGCGTGCCCAGCGAGGGTAACTCCACGAAGCCCGCCTGCATCGGGCTCGTCGGTTCTGTCGCCGGTGTGCCGGATGCCGCGGCGGGGCAGTTCACGGTGGTTGTCCGCGATCTCGCGAACAACCCGTTGAACGGCGCTTCGGTGGTGATCGACTTCTCACTCTGCGACGACATCGGCATCTGTCTCGACCAGCTCGACGTGGACGCGCTGGTGAACTGCCCGGCGAAGACCGTGCGCAAGTTCACGGACGTCACCGGTAGCGTGACGTTCACGGTGCTCGGCGGCTCGAATGGCGCCGGCCTCGCGACGACGCTGCGCAACGGTGGCCGGATCTATGCCAACGGAACGTTGATCGGCTCGCCCACGGTTGTGGCCTACGATCTCGACGGGCTCGCTGGCGTCGGTGCCAACGACCTGTCGGCGTGGCTCACGGACTTCGGTCTCGACCCGGACATCGGCCGCTCGGATCTCGATTGCGACGGCAGCGTCGGCGCCAACGACCTGTCGTTCTGGCTCACCGAGTTCGGTAACGGCACGTCTGCCGCGTCGTGCGCGCCCCCGCCCGCGCCCGGCGGAACCTGCCTGTTGTAATCTCAGCAACACCCGTGTGACGGGTCGTGTCGTGTGGCAGCACGACATGACCCGAACCACACGACCCGCTGTCGCGATTGCCTCACCCCCAAAACCCCCTTCCGCAGCTTCGGAGGCAAGCAACAATGAAGAAGTCGATTCTGCTGTGCGGCCTGCTCCTCGCGGCCACCGCGTCTCTCGCGTCGGCCGCTGCGGGCGTCAGTCTCCGTTGGAGTGCTTGTGCCACGGACGGAGGCGCCCTGAACCGCAACTTCGCCTGCAACTCGAACAATGGTTCGAACCAACTCGTCGGTACGTTCGAGTTGGGCGCTGACCTCGCCAACGTCTCGGGCAACGAGATCATCGTCGACCTCGCCTCGGCCAGCCCCACGCTTCCGGCCTGGTGGCAGTACCGGAACGCCGGTACCTGCCGTCAGTCGTCGATGACGTTCAACACGGTGCTCGCGGCGACGGCGATCAACTGCTTCGACTGGGCCAGTGGCGGAGCCACAGGCGGTATCGGTGCGTACAACGTTGGCAACCCGTCGCCGAACACCGCTCGCATGATCGCGGCCTCGGCCGTGCCCGTCTCGGGTCTGGCGGGGCTTGGACCGCAGACGGAGTACTTCTCGTTCAACCTGCTCTTCAACAACGCGAAGACGGTGGGCACGGGTCTGTGCGACGGCTGCACGGTGCCGGTCTGCGTCGTGTTCAACTCCATCAACATCACCACGCCGATCGCGGCCAACAACCGCAAGCTGTTCGGTCCGGCGAATGGCACCGACAGCAACTTCGCGACGTGGCAGGGCGGTCTGGGTGTGGGCAGCCCCCGCGGCCAGGGTTGCCCGGCGGCCACGCCGACCCGCAGCACCACGTGGGGCTCGGTGAAGTCGCTCTATCGCTAAAGCCGTACGAAGCAGGATTCGCGCGAGGCGGACGCCACACGGCGTCCGCCTCGTCGCTTGGGTCCAGTGCCCTGTCGCCCGATGGGTCCGGTTGAGACAGCGTTCGCCAGGACGCTCACCACGCCGAAATATGAATACCAAGCGGCGGCAGGCTACTGACCCGGTGTGCCAGGGCAACCCGCTGCCCGCCTTCGGGTCATGGCGGTGAGCTGCGGTGCCGCGACGTTTAGCCGCGGTTGACGAGGTTCGGCTGGAGGTGACCGCGCCCCCATGCGCCGGCCGCCGCATGCGACCAGAACTCGATGTTCGTTAGCGACGAAGGCCTGCGAAACCACATTCTCGCTACAGATTTCCCTGTTCTCGGACGTGCCGGCCACGCTAGGGTAGATGTTGGAAGCGTCGTCGCACACGTTCGGCGCGTCTCCACCGACATCTCGCTCGGGAACAGAAGTGGCCAGGTCCCCCAACCCCCTCTCTGTGAAGAGGTACCGGAGGCAGACGATGAAGAGAGTTACACTGCTATGCGGCATGCTCCTCGCCATGACTGCTGGTGTCGCGGCCGCGGGGCAAGGTGTGAACATCCGTTGGAACGCCTGCCTGAGTGACGGTGGGGCGATCAACCGCAACTTCGCCTGCAACTCGAACAACGGCTCCAATTCCATCACCGGCTCGTTCGTGCTCGAGGCACCGCTCAATACGACCTCCGGCAACGAGATCGTGGTGGACCTCGCGTCGGCGAGTCCGGTGCTTCCCGCGTGGTGGCAGTTCCGCAATGCGGGCACGTGCCGCCAGTCGTCGATGACGTTCAACACCGTGATCTCGGCCACGGCCCTCGGCTGCTTCGACTGGGCAAACGGTGGTGCGACGGGCGGCATCGGCGCTTACAACATCGGCCTGCGTGGTCCGAACACGGCCCGCATGGTGGCCGCCTCGGCGGTGCCCATCTCCGGCCTCGCGAACCTCGACCCGGGCACCGAGTACTTCTCGTTCAACCTGATCGTGAACAACCTGAAGTCGGTCGGCTCAGGCCTGTGTGGTGGCTGTCAGGACGCGATCTGTATCGTGTTCAACTCGATCAATCTCACGACGCCGATCGCGACGAACAACCGCAAGCTCGTCGGTCCGTCGAACGGTTTCGATACCGACTTCGTGACCTGGCAGGGTGGTGGTGGCGTCGTCGTGGGTGGCGTGCCGGGCTGCGGCGCGGCCACGCCGACCAAGAACAGCACGTGGGGCGCGGTGAAGTCGCTGTACCGCTGATCCACAAGCAGCCTCTGACGAAGTAACGACCGGGCGGGCGCGTGAGCGTCCGCCCGGTCCCGTTGTACGCCCAGCAGGGGCGCTGACTGGGAGGTGGAAGTCCTCCGGGAACTTGGTCACAAGGACCCAAGGGAACCGCAAGGGCGCGACCGTGAGGGAGCGTCCGAAGGAAGCGGGGAA
>JAHFBX010000110.1 GCA_023249815.1 Candidatus Eiseniibacteriota bacterium | reverse complement strand
GCTCATGCGCTGATCCGAGCCTGAAACACAGTAACCCGGGGCGGGGCACGCGGCGCGACCCCACGGCGCCGCGAAGCCCGCCCCGAGTCTATTGGAGGCGCCATGATGCACGGCGGCCGATGCGCGACGAGTTCACCGCGCGGCGCGCTACCGCCGGAAGGCCGCGACTGACTACTTGCGCCGCACGCTCCACTCGCCCCATGTGACGGCACCCGTATCCATGTTCTTGGTCGAGTAGCGGCCGTCGATTCGATTGCCTCGCAGTCTTCCCTCGAACCGTGTGAGGAGCGTACACGCGCACTCGGGGTCTTCGTACGGATCGAGCAGTCCCGCCACGGTGTCGCCGGTGGCCTGGACGAACGCGATCTTGAGCAGGTGCGGCGGCGGAGGTGGCGTCGCGGTACTGCCTTCGCTCACCGAGGGGGCGCGAAGGTTCGTGCGCCGAGGCTGCATCGTGACGTCGCCGAACGCCGTGTCCGAGTTGACCGCGAGCGTGAATCGGATGCTCCCGTACCGGCCGGTCGCCTGGCTGGAGTAGTCGCCGCTCCAGGTTCCAGCGAGCGTGGAGAGACGCTCCGCTGAGCCTGCGACCGGGATCGCTGGCGGTGTCGTCGCGCAGGACACCGCGCCTCCCACCAACCCGAGCATCGTGAGTATTCGGCCGAACGAGCGCATGAGTTCCTCCGATGGAGAGGCGCTTGGGTGCGGCATCTCGCTGGGGACCGAGGGCGCGCGTGCGAGCGGGCATGTTCAGCTCCGGCGTCCGAGCACGCAAGCGAGCGCCCCCAGGTCCAACGGCCCTGCCCAACGGGGCGCACGACGTCGCGACGCCGCTCCTGGCGCGGGTACGACCGCCGGCGCACGGTGTCGCGAGCTCGCGACACGACGGTCGCGCCGGTGACCAGCGCGGTCACCAGCACGACCGGCGTTGAATGCAGCGATGGCCTGGCGCGGCGACGTGTCGCTACGCGTGAATCTCGAGCTCGTTCTTCACGACCGAGACACCGGGAGCGGACCAGGCCGCCCATGCGGCTTCCGACTTCTCGGCCATGGAGTGCACGGTGCCCCGCAGCGTCACGGTCCCGCCGTCCGCTTCGACGACGATGCGCTCCGCGTCGAGCATGGCATTCCGCTCGAGTGCCGCGGCGATCTTGTGCTTGACGTCCACCGGCGATACTCGCGGCTTCAAGCTGATGTCGTTGCGGATGCCGCGCACCCCCAGGAGCGGTTGGACCGCGGCCGCCGCGGCCATCTTCTGGTACTGCCACTCGACCTCGCCCTTGAGCGTCACCCAGCCGTGGTCCACGCTGATGCGGATCGTGTCGTGAGGCACGTCCGAGTTCCACCGCAGCGCGCTCGCCGCCGCGGTGGCGATGTCCGCGTCACTCTGTTCCATGCGGGCCGTGATGCGGATCGTCAGGTCGTTCGCAACCGCCTTCACACCCGACACCCGCTGCACCGCGTTCTCGGCCGCGACCTTCTCGCTCGTGGACTCGACGATCCCGGTGAGGGTCACGACGCCGTCCTTCACGATGACGCCGATCTCCGCCTCGTTCACTCTCGGCTCCCACTTGAGCTCCGCCAGCACCCGGTCCTTGAGCGCCACCGCGTTGCTGGCCTGCATGGTCGTCTTCATTTGCTGCCTCCCTTTCTCCCTGCTCCCCTGCCCACCGGTGCAGACCCTGTCATGGCTCCGGTCGGCGTAGTCTTCAGTGACACGCACCGAGAACACGGTGCTGCTCATCAACTCGCTGGCACTCAGCTCCTCCTGTGAGCGTGCTCTCCGGCGGAGGAAACTCGTCGGGCTCGGGGCCCGGCACTTCACCGGGTGGTGGAGCGATCTCGGGTGAGTCCGGCGGCAACACCCCGGGTGGAGGCGGGACCTCCGCCGGCACCGGCCGTGGGAACTCCGGAGGCATCCCGGGAACTCGCAGGGCCGGTGCGAACGCGCCACAAGGCTGGGCGGCGTGCATGCGTGTGTTGTTCACCATGTTTCCCGGCCTTTCTCGCCAGGCCACCACTTCCGCGTCTGCCGAGCGCCGGGGCGAAGCCGACCGGGCCGCCCGCATCACGGCGGGCGGCACCAGTGGCTCGCGTCACGCCCCCTCGCAGGGAGGCGTGCGCTCAGTCGACCTTGATCGGGATCGACTGGCCCCGAGCTTCGACCGTCTTGGGAAGCATGACCGTGAGCAGCCCATGCTTGAACGAGGCGTTCACCTTTGTTCCATCCACGTTGGCAGGCAGCCGAAGGCTGCGGGCGAACGAGCCATAACTTCTCTCGACGCGGTAGTAGCGCTCGTCCTTCTCCTCCTTCTCCTGCCGCTTCTCCCCGCGGAGCATCAGCACGCCGTTCTCCAGCGTGACCTGAATGTCCTTGGGCTCGATCCCCGGCACCTCGGCCTTCACGGTGAAGGCGTCCTTGGTCTCCGCGATGTCCACCTTCGGATCCCACGCCCCGGGTGCTTCCTCGCCGTCCCAGAACCGGTCGAAGAGGCGGTCCATCTCATTCTTGAACTTCGTGACCCCGCTCTCAGGCATCAGCGCTCTCATGGCTCACTCCTTTCCCTGCCGCTATCCCGCTCCGCCCCCGTGCGGTGACCGCATCGCCTAGGTCGGCCGAGCGGCCAACGCCAGCAGGAAAGGCATCGTCCGTGCCAAGCCGCGCGACGCCTGCCTTGCGCGCCAGCGGGCCGGGAACCTCGCGCGCTCATGGAGCTTGCGGCCCGGAGGGCGCGATAGAAGGGCCGCTCGCGACCGACGAACGGGGCGCGACCACTGCCAGACTGTCAGCCGCCTGTCGCAAACGTCAGAGCCCGCGCTCGCTCGAACGCGGAGCCGCTTCGGCGACCACACAGCTCTTGGACGCCGGGTTCAGCGCCGGCCCGAGCGCAGGATGCTCACGAGCAGCCACACGCCGAATGCGAGCGAGAACAGGAATCCGAACGCGAACAACACGCGGACGTAACGCTCACCCCCCGGCAGGCCGTTCACACCGAGCGCCACCGCCAGCGCCACGACCGATGCCGCGAGCAGCATCGAGAGTGCGAGTCGATTCGTCATGCCCTGGAGGTCGTGCGCGAACCGATCGAGCCCCTCGTGCCGAACGCTCAGCTCCAGCTCGCCACGTTCCGCGCGGCCGAGCAGTCGGCCGGCGCGCTTCGGAAAGTCCAGACCCAGGTCGGTAGCCTCGGCGGCGGCTCGGCCGAGCCGGGCGAACCCCGCCTTGAGCGTGCGGCCGCGGCGCCAGTTCTCGCGCACGATCGGCGCGGCGAACTCGAGGTAGCGAAACTCCGGGTCGAGCATGAGCCCGAGTCCCTCGCTCATCGAGACGACGCGAAGCAGTAGCGCCAGCTCGCCCGGGAGCTGGAGCCCGTTCCGGAACGAGATCGCTCCCAGTTCGCGCGTCACGGCCGTCGCGCTCAACTCCCCGACCGAGCGACCCTGCCAATGCCCGATCAGGTGATCGAGGTCGCGCGTGAACGCTCCGCGGTCGGCGCGGTTGCCTGCTACGCCCAGCGCGAACAGCTCGTCGGCGAGCGACTCGGGATCCTGCTCGATCCCGGCGAGCCCGGCGCGAAGCAGGTGCGAGCGCACACCCTCGCTGATCCGGCCCACCATGCCGAAGTCCACCACGGCGATCGATCCGTCGGGCTGGACGAAGAAGTTCCCCGGATGCGGGTCGGCATGGAAGAAGCCGAGTTCGAGCACCTCGTGCAGGAACATGCGCACCGCGTTCTCGGCGATCGTCCGGCGCGGAATGGCGAGCTGATCCAGGCTCGCCAGGTCGCCCACCTTGATGCCGCCGACCCGTTCCATCGTGAGCACGCGCTTGGTCGTGCGCTCCCAGTCCACGCGCGGGATCCACACGCTCGCATCATCCGCGAACGCCTGCCGCAGGCGGTCTGCGTTGCGCCCCTCGTGCACGTAGTCCAATTCGTTGCGCAGTGTCCAGGCGAACTCCGAGACGATCGCATCCAAGTCGAGGTGGCGCGCCATCGCAACGTGTTCCTTGAGCCATGGCGCCAGGCGGGCGAGGATCTCCAGGTCGCGCTCGACCTCGTCCACCACGCCGGGACGCCGCACCTTGACCACCACCGACGAGCCATCGGGCAGCTGGGCGGCATGGACCTGGCCGATGGAGGCCGAGGCCAGCGGCACACGGTCGAATGCCGCGTACACGCGTTCGGGCGGCGCTCCCAGCTCCTCGACGATCGTGCGCTCGATCAGCTCCACCGGCACGGGCGGCGCCGCGTCCTGGAGCTTCGCCAACTCGATCACGAACTCCGCCGGCAGCAGGTCGGCCCGAGTGCTGAGCATCTGGCCGAGCTTGGTGAACGTGACTCCCAACTCCCCCAGCGCCTGACGCAGGCGCACCGCTCGCCCCACCGGCGGGTCCGACGGGCGACCGAACCGGCCCAGGCGCGGCTTGAATCGGCCGACCCCGCTGTGCTCGACGAACGTGGCCAACCCGTGCCGGGCGAGGACGCGCGACACCTGCCCCGCTCGTTCCACGAGCGGACGGTTCGCGTGCCAGGGCGAGCGGGGCAGGGTCGTCACGGGAAGCACCTCCTTGCGCCCCGCGAAGGAACGCACGAGACGTGCCCTGCACTCGGCAGATCGCTTCGCTGCTGGATCACAAGGACTTGTCGCCCGAACCCCCCTCCATAGGCCCACTTGCGCGAGGCCAGTTCGCCTGCCAATCTGTCAGGGTCAACGGCCGGGAGGTCATCTCCTCCTCGGCCACCGAGAAGCCGCACATGGACATCGCCGACTCACGGGAATTGCTGCCCGCGCTGCTCGATGCGCTCGCCGACGCCGTCGTCGTGGTGGACCGCGACCGGCGAATCGTTGCGGCGAACCGGCTCTATCTCGAGACGTTTGGCGAGCGCGACGCCGATCCGGCAGGGACGGGTTGTACCGAGTCGGTGCGTTGTCCCGAGGCGCCCGACCGCCGACGCGAGCGCTGTGTCGCCTGCCAGGTCCTGGACGGCGGCATCGCGCAGCGGCGACTGCGCCAGGTCCCCGATGTGACGGGCGTCGTGCGTCGCTTCGAGGCCACCTTCAGCCCCATCGTGGGCCACGACGGGCGGGCGAGCCACGTCGTGGAGGTGTGGCGCGACATCACGGATCGCAGCCAGATCGAGGTGCAGCTCGCGCACAGCGAGCGGCTTGCCTCGGTGGGCGTGCTCGCCGCCGGCGTCGCGCACGAGATCAACAACCCGCTCGCCTCGGTGCTGGCCGGCGTCGAAGGCCTTGGGCGCTGGCTCGGGCGCGGGCGCTTCGGCCCCGACGACGTCCGCGAAGCGATGGAGACCGTCGAGATGCTCGAGCGCGAGATCGAACGCGGGCGCGAAACCACGAGCAAGCTCATGCTCCTCGGGCGCTCGTACGACGCCACGCCGAGCTGGGTGGACCTGAACCAGGCGGTGCGAGACACGCTCGCGCTCCTGCGCTTCGAGCTTCGCCGGCATGGGATCGAGACCGCCGAGGCGCTCTATCCCTCCCTGCCGCACCTCTGGGCGCGCGAGGCGGGCATGCGGGGAGTCTGCATGAATCTCATGATCAATGCGGTACAGGCCATGAGCGATGGAGGCACGCTGAGCGTGGCGACGCACCAGGCGGGTGGGCGCATTCACCTTACGGTAGCGGACACGGGGCCGGGCATCGCGCGCGAGCACCTGGCGCGCATCTGGGATCCGTTCTTCACCACCAAGCCCGTCGGGCAGGGCACCGGCCTCGGACTGTCCATCACGAACCGCATCGTGACCCGGCACGGAGGGGCGATCACGGTGCAGAGCACGCCTGGGCAGGGCGCACGCTTCGAGGTCGAGCTGCCGGTCCATGGAAGCGGAGGCGAGGCGTGAGCGAGAGACGACTGCTGATCGTGGACGACGAGGAGCCCCTGCGCAGGGTCATGTCGCGCGAGCTCGAGCGAACGGGCTACTCGGTGAGCGGCGCGGGCAGCCTGGCCGAGGCACGCGAGGCGCTCGCCACGGGACACCACCATGTCGTTCTGCTCGACGTACGCATGCCCGACGGCAGCGGACTCGACCTCCTGCCCGAGATCCGCGAGTCGTATCCGGGCACGGATGTCGTCATGCTGACCGCCTACGGTACCGTGCAGGAGGCGATCCGGGCGATGAAGCAGGGCGCGCACGATTTCCTCACCAAGCCGTGCAAGTTGGCCGAGCTGGAGGCGGTGCTCGACAAGGTGTTCGAGAAGCAGGCGCTCGAGCGCGGGCACACCGCGCTGCAACGCGACGTCGACCGCCTGGTGCCGAGCTCGGGATTCATCGGATGCTCATCGCAGGTGGTGGAGATGCTGGCGCTGCTCGGCCGGGTCGCCGAGACCGACTCAACCGTGCTGATCCGGGGTGAGAGCGGCGTGGGCAAGGAACTCGTGGCGCGAGCCGTCCATCGGCAGAGCCGGCGTTCGCGACAGCCATTCGTGGTGGTGGACTGCGCGTCGCTCCACGAGCACCTGCTGCAGAGCGAGCTGTTCGGTCACGAGAAGGGCGCCTACACCGGCGCCGTCCGGCTCAAGCACGGCCTGTTCGAAGTGGCCGACCATGGGACGCTGTTCCTCGACGAGATCGGCGAGGTCACGCCACCGCTCCAGGTGAAGCTGTTGCGGGTGATCGAGACCGGTACGTTCCGCAGAGTCGGCGGTACCGCCGACATCAAGGTGGACGTGCGCATCATCGCGGCCACGAACCGCGCGCTCGAAGCGATGATCAAGGACAAGTTGTTTCGCGAAGACCTCTACTACCGGCTCAACGTGTTCAGTCTCGCGATCCCGCCACTGCGCGAACGACGCGACGACATCCCGCTCCTGACCGAGCACTTCATCCGCAACTCGGCGATCGCCCCCAAGCGCGGCGTGCGCGTGAGCCCGGCGGCGATGGAGGTGCTCACCCGGTACCACTGGCCAGGCAACGTACGCGAGCTGGAGAACGTGCTCGAGCGGGCCTTGATCCTGTGCGATGGAGGCGTGGTCGAGCCCGAGCACCTGCCGCTCGGCGTGCGGCTCGAGGCGTCGTTCCGCCCCGTCGAGGAGGATGGCGAACTGGTCACGCTCGAGGCCGTGGAACGCCGCTACGTCCGTCGCGTGCTCGAGGAGTGCAAGGGCCACCGCAACAAGGCTGCGAGCATCCTGGGCATCAGCGAGCGCAATCTGTACCGAAAGCTGAAGGAGCTCGAGACCACGCCGGGCGACGCCGAGCCCGACTGACCTCCCGACGGCCCGGCTGCCGTACTGACGTGGTGAGCCGACCGCCTGACAGGGCGGCAGTCCAGCCGCCACCACCGGCATGGCCCGGTTCCGCACGAGTCGCTTGCGAACGTGTGACTTGCGTCGCCCCGCGAATGAGGCATGCGAGTTGCGTCCTGTACCCGGCGGCGGCCTCGTCCGCCCCCGGCGTCACGGGTCGCTGGCCCAGGCGCGCAAGGGTGGGTTCCCTGGGGGCCGCTACCGGACTCGAAGACGCGAGGAGGCGTCGCGTGTTTCGCATCCTGATCCACGAGCCGGAGCCCACGTCCGATGACTGTCGCGAGTACCTGTCGGACGTGGGTCACGAGGTCGTCGTGTGCGCTGACCGGGAGGCGCTGATCGCTGCGCTCGCCGAGCGTCGCCCCCACGTGCTGGTCTATGTACTCGGCGACCTGGGCGGCGATTTCGGTGTGCTGTCCGCGGTGCGGCGCGCCGCGCCGCGACTTCCGCTCATCCTGCTCGGCGGTCCCGCGGCACTCGATGTACGTCGGACCGTGCAGGAACTCAAGCCCACCTACTTCGGTGTCTTCCCGCTGGACCACTCCGAGCTGCGCGACGCGGTGAACGGTGCTCTCGCGGTCCACAACAAAGGCCGCACGTCCCGCGTCCGGGAAGGTGCCTCGGTTCGAGGAGCACCGCCATGAGGTCGCATGTGAAGGAGGATTCCACGATGAATCCGCGCCCGATGTTGCTCGAACATCCGAGCCCGACGACTCCGGCGCCGGGAGTCGGCTACACGCCGTGGGAGCTCGTCCACGAATCGGACCTCGCCGGTCTGCCGGAGACCGTGCGCCGCTACCTGCGCGCCATGGGCGTGGTGGGCCGTCCGCGAGACATTTCTTTCCGAGTCGCCTGGAAGGGCCGGTTCCGCCTGCGGCCCGACTCCCCGTGGATGCCCTGCGAAGCCTGGCAGCACGACTCGGGGCTCGAGATCGAGCGCGAGTTCCGCCTGCGACTGTGGCTCGCGGGCGTTGTGCCGCTGATCGGGCGCGACAAGTATGCGCACGGAACGGGGCGGCTTCGCGTGCGACCGTTCGACCTCTTCACCGTGGTGGACGCGCATGGCCCGGAGTACGACCTGGGCGAGCTCGTGACCTGGTTGGACGACGTGGTGTTGTTCGCGCCCTCGATGCTATTGGGACCCGGCTTGTCGTTCAGCGCAGTGGACGGCGGCGCCTTCGACGTGACGCTCGAGGATCACGGCATTCGGGTCCGTGGACGCGTCAGTGTGGACCATTCCGGTCGGCCACTGGATTTCGAGACGCATGACCGCTTCTGCGAGAATCCCGTGGATCGTCGTCGCCTGATTCGCGCTCGCTGGACGACGCCCGTCGAGGGC
>JAHFBX010000109.1 GCA_023249815.1 Candidatus Eiseniibacteriota bacterium | reverse complement strand
GCAAGCGCTTCATCATGGGACTCCTAGACACCGGCCAGCGTCGCGGCGCGGCGGACGAAGTAGAGCTTCCGCTGCACGGCGCCGGCGAGATAGTTCTTGAGTTCGCTGTTCGCGGGATCCTGCGCCAACGCGGTGCGCGCGTCCTGGAGCGCCTTGTGGATGGTGCGCAGGTTCTCCTCGAGCACCTCCACGGTCTCGGGTGCCAGCTTGCCGCGCCCGCGTTCGAGCGCCGCCTGCAGGTCGCGGATCTCGTTCTCGATCTGTTGCGCGTCGAAGCTCGCCGACGTGGCGTCCGTGCTCGGGGCCGGACGCGACGCGGTGCCACCGTGGTTCGAGGCGTTCGGGATCAGGCGGCTCTGCGCGAACCACACCGCGCCGGCCGCCACGATCGCGAACGCTGCTGCCGCCGCGAGCCACTGCGGCGCGGCCCACGTCCGCGTCCGGCGGGGCAGTTCCAACACCTCGGCGTGGCGCGCCGGAGCCTCGCGGGTGGAACCCGCCGAGCCGATTCGTGACGCGATCCCCGCCCAGAGATCGGTCGGCGCCGGCGGGTCCACCAGCGAGGCCGCGCGCGCCTTCACGGCGACGAGCCCCACCAGCACTTCCCGGCACTCCGTGCACGTCTCGAGATGACGCTCGACAGCGTCGAACTCGGCACGCGGCAGGTCGTGGTCCAGGTAGTCGGAAAGTAGTGCGGTGAAACGGTCGGTGGTCATGGGAGACTCTTCCATTTTCTTCAGGCCGAGAGGTGACCGCGCAGCAGCATGCGCGCGCGGTGCAACTGGGCCTTGGTGGTTCCGGTGGTGACGCCGAGGAGTCCCGCGATCTCCTCGTGGCGATAGCCCTCGACGTCGTGCAGCACGAAGATGGTGCGGGCCCCGTCGGGCAGCTGCGAGATGGCCCCTTCGAAGTCCACCGCGTGTTCGCGCCCCGAAGGTCGCGTCTCGATCCGGTTCAGCACCTCGTCGTCGCCGAGGAAGCGCGCGCGCTCGGTGGCATAGGTCGCGCGACGGCTCAGGATGAGGTTCACCGCGAGCCGGTGCAGCCACGTGGAGAACCGCGCCTCGCCGCGAAACGTGTGCAACTTCTGCCATGCGCGCACGAACACGTCCTGGGTCAACTCCGCGGCGTGGTCGTAACCCGCCATGCGGCGAGCCAACGCGTTCACGCGGTCCACATTCTCCTCGTAGAGACGACGGAAGGCCTGCGCGTCACCACGCGCGGCCAACGCAACGTCGCTCGTCTCGAGGCTCTGGGACAGGGCGGGTCGTTCCAGGGTCAAGGTCGGTTGCCAGGTCAGGGTGATGGACATACCAGAGGATTGGACCCCCGGGATGGCCCCTAGGTTGGAACCATTCCCGCCCGGCCCGCGAGCGCGTATCTCCCTGCGCCGGTGGGCCGAGGACCAGCGCGGGCCGGGGCGGCCTGGGAGCCGGTGCCCGACGGACGCGGTGCAGCGGCGTGCGTTCAGCCGGGGCGGGTCCGGGCCGGGCAAGTGGCCTCGGTCGGGGCACGGGTTTCGCGTGCCGTGCAACCCGGGGCACGCCGGGCCCGTCTACAGTTCCATGATGCCCGCTCCCGCGGGCGCTCCCCTGAAACCCCGACCGGACAGGTGCCCCATGACTCTTCGACACATCGCCGCCCTCGGCGCCCTGGCGCTGCTTCCCGCGCTCCAGGCCCCCGACGTCTCCGCGCGTACCTACACGCTGACCGGCAACGACGTCGCCATCTGGAATCCCGCGGGCGAGGTCCGGATCGAGTCCGGCTCCGGCAGCTCCGTGACCGTGGACGTCACGCTCGCCGGCCGCGACGCCGACAAGCTCACGGTGAGCGACGACGCCATCGGCGGCCGCTCGGCGCTGCGCGTGCTCTACCCCGGCCTGCAGATCGTGTATCCGGCCATGGGTCGCTGGTCCAACACGTCCACACACATCCGCCGGGATGGCACGTGGGGCGGCGACCTCAACTCGCTCACGTTCCTGAACCGCCGCGTCACGGTGAAGGGCGGCGGCAGCGGCACCGAGGCGTGGTCCGATCTCGTCGTGCATGTGCCCAAGGGGCGCAAGGTGTCGGTCTACACGCTCGCCGGCAGCGGCGACATCAAGAACGTGGACGGCACGCTGTCGTTCGACGGCGGCTCGGGCGGCGCGCGCGCGGATGGCTGCCGCGGCAAGCTCACGCTCGACCTGGGTTCGGGGGGCGTCGAAGTCACCGACTTCTCGGGTGAGCTGCTCGTGGACACCGGTTCGGGCAGCATCCGCGCGAGCGGTGTGAAAGGCCCCAGTATCAAGCTCGACACCGGCTCCGGCGGCGTGACGGGCGACGACATCGTCACCGATGACCTCTACGTGGATACGGGCTCGGGCTCGGTGGAACTGGGCCGCGTGGACGCCAAGCGCGTGCGCGTGGACACGGGCTCGGGTGGCGTGGAGCTCCAGCAGCTGAATCGCGCGCCCGATATGGCGATCGATACCGGCTCGGGCAGCGTGCGCGTGACCGTGCCGCAGGACTTCAGCGCCAAGCTGCACGTCGAGACCGGCTCGGGCGGCATTCGCTCGGAACTGCCGCTCACCGTGGACGAGAAGGACCACGGCATCCTGCGCGGCACCATCGGCGCCGGCGTGGGCCGGCTGCACGTGGACACAGGCTCGGGTGGCGTGGCCGTGCTCGCGGCGCCCGCTTCGGCGCCGACCCGGACGAAGGGCCACTAGCCAAGAGCGAGATGAATGCCCGCGCGTCGGTCGGGACACGCGGGCTTTCGCGTCTTTCCGGGGCGGGTTGGCCCCGAGCGCTCGCTCAGACGCTTCGCGTGATGGTACGGCCGAGGAACCCGCCGAGGAGCGCGGGGATCGGCGGCAACAGCGTGCCGGCCAGGCCGCTCTTGAAGGGCTGCGTCAGGTGGAGCGCCGAGGCGACAAGCGGTTCGGCGGGGATCCACGCCGAGAGCGCGAGCGCCCAAACCCACCACGTGCGCGGGCGCCACATGCCAAGGATCGCGGCGCCGATGAACAGTCGCAGCACGGCAGGCTGAACGTCGTCGTTGCCCATGTCCGCGATGGCGGTCCACAGGCCCCAGCCCGTCCAGAACAGGAACGGCAGGATCCACTTCCACACGGATGGCATCTCCGAGGGCGACGGCACCACGCGCGCGGCTCCGACGGGTCGGGGATGCGAGCGGACGGCGGACATGGCGTGGCCTTTCGTGGCGCTTCGGGCGATTCCGTTCGTGGCGAGCGCGCGCGTCGTCAGCGAGCGCCTGAAGAGTACATCGGCCAATCCGGCGCGCAGGTTGAGGCGCGTGCCTGCCCCCGCTCGTGGTGGCTTCCACCGCGCCCGGCCGCGCGTCTTGGCACCTCGTCAACGGCAGCGCGCGACGCCGTGCCTCATGCGTCAAGATATCGAACCTCAACCGGGATCGATGCGCGATCCGCTTCATCGAGGAGCGAAAGACGCGCAACGCATGTTGCAGGTGGGCGCCCGACGTTCGTCGCGAGGGTGACGGCGGCGGGTCGCAGGGAGTGGCGCGTCGTGAACGGCGAACCCGACATCACGTCAGCTTGATCCCACCGGAGAGCAACGCACACCGAGCGCTGCACGGAGTGCGTGGTCTCGACGGACCGCCGAACCCCGGGCCGCCGGGAGCCCGGGGGATGGACTTGGACTTCGCCTGACCGGGCGAAGCGCGGTGAACCCTCAACCGCGACGATCGTTCAGGACACCCATGTAGTCGCGCCACGGGCCCACGGTGTCGCCGTAGCGCTTGGCGAGCACGCGCGCGATCTGCGCCAGGTGGGTGAGGTCGTGCACCACCCAGCCGGCGAGAAGCTGGCGAACGGTGACGCGGCCCAGCGCCGGGTGCATGCCCGTGCGGTTCAGGTCCACGGGGCGCAGTGCGAGCTCGCGTAGCTTGTCGAGGTTCTCCCTTCGCGTCGCGGAGAACCGGGGCAGCAGCCGCTCGAGCGGCCAGTCGGGGAATCGCGCGCGGAATCCCTCGCGCTCGTAGGGCTCGAACGGCAGCGCCTCGCCGTGCAGGAGCACGATCTCGAGCCGAGTCATCCAGTCTGTCTCCTCGTTGTGCGCGAGGTGTGCCACGACTTCGAGCGGACTCCACGTGCCCTCGCCCTCGCGCGCGGCAAGCCACGCCGGCGCGAGCCCCACGAGCCAGGCGTCGAGGACCACGGGCGTCCGCTCGAGCAGCTCGACCGCTTCGGTGACCTCTACGAGCTGCTTCACACTGTGACCCGGCGGCGCACATCGCGTGCGGGCGGCGCCTTGCCGGCGGGTGGATCGGCCTTCACATGGAAGTCCACGACCGTGCCCTCCGCCAGCTCCGTGAAGCGCGTGCCGTCGGCGATGTCGCTCTCGTGGAAGAAGTACTCAGCGCCGTCGTATTCACCGCAGCCGTCGACCATGATGAAGCCGTAGCTCTTGTCGAGACGTTTGTGGCGGACGACGCCCATGAGCGACGTGTCGGTGGGCGCGTACTTCTGGGTCTCGCCGCCGTTCCCGCCATTGCCGCCGTTCCCACCGTTTCCTCCCCCCGTCGTGGCCGCCTCGCGCTGCCTCGCGAACTCCTCGCGACAGGCGGGGCAATAGAACTTCTCGCCGCGCTTCGGGTAGTAGGTCGTCTCGACCTTGCGTTCGCCCTTGTGCGTCGGCGACTGGCAGTCGAGCCAGTGCGGGTCGTAGCGCCGCGCGAGGCGCGGCAGCAGATCCTCGAGCCACAGCAACTCCACGTCCCGCACGCGCGCGCGATCGGCGGGATCGGAGTACTCGCCGGAGCACGCGCCGTTGATGCTGGCGATCGCGACACGCTTGCCGAGTCGCCGCACGTTCTGTAGCACGGGCTTGAAGTCCTGGTCTCCCAGCACCGCGATCGCCACGTCGTAGGCGTTGGACATGGCGGCGTTGAACAGCACGCTCGTCGCGAGCGCGATGTCGACACACTTCTCCTTCGGCTCGAACGAGTCGTTGGGATCGCGGTCCGTGCGGCGCAGGCGCTTGCCGCGATACTCGATCGGGAACGCCTCGACCTCGTAGTGGTGCTGCTGGCGAAGCATTGCGAAAAAGTTGAGGCGGCGCTCGACCGGCTCCAGGTCCTTGGGATCCACGTTCGCCGCGTAGCTGCCGAACAGGTGTGTGCGGACGACGGTCCACTCGTCGTGCCCGAGGCGGCGGCCCACCTCTTCCGCCAGCACTCGCGGCAGTTTCCCGAAGTCGAGCACGAATCCAGGCTCGCCGGAGGCTTCGACCAGGCGGGAGGTGTTGGAATAGAGCCAGGTGCCGTCGATGAAAAGCATGAACTTGATCACGTTGCGCGACCTCGCGAGGTGAGTTGGGCAACCGCAAAGACTGCGAGACGAAATTCAGCCGGCGCAGTGTGCCGCAGCACCGCGGCGCGCACAATCGCCACGGCGCGGGAACCGTCCGCCGGCCTACTCGGTGAGCCACTCCCCTCGCGCGACCGGGACCACGCTCCCGCCCACGCGTACCTCGCGCGCGGCACCCGCGCCGCGCGCGCGCAGCCGCACGCACGACGGGCGGTGAAGCCCGTAGCCCTGTTCGATGCGCAGGGCGGCGAGATCGCGAACCGGCACGAGCAGCGCCGTGCTGCTCGCGCCGGCGAGTTGTACGGGCGGCCCGGACGCGATGTCCTCGCGTGCGAGCCCCAGCGCCACGGCGATGTCCTCCCGCCCGCAGGTCGCGCCGAGCGTCACCGGTGGCGCGACGAACCACGTCACCTCGCCGCCCTCCTCCGATCGCTCGAACGTCACCGGCACCCGGCCGGCCGCGATGTTCAGGCGGAGCGGTTCGGCCGCGCCGCGCGCGTAGGCCTCGCGAATGACCCAGGCCGTCCCAACGAGTGGATGACCGGCGAACGCGAGCTCGCGCGCCGGTGTGAAGATGCGAACACCGAACGCACCGTCGGGCTCGGGATCGGTCGCGACGAAAGTAGTCTCCGAGAAGTTCGTCTCGGTGGCGATCCGCTGCATGGTCTCGTCGGAGAGTTGCTCCGCCCGCAGCACGACCGCGAGCGGGTTCCCGGCGTAACGTCGCTCCGCGAACACATCCACGATGTGGAATGGCAGTGCCATCTGTAGAACCCCCAATCTGCAGCGCTCGAAGTCGTGGCCCCGGATCCAGCTCCGCGTGTCGCGCGCGGGGACACCATGGCGAACGAGCAGGATCTCGCGCATCGTCGGTGCGTGGTGGCGAGCCGTCCGCGCCCTACGCCGCCACGGCGGTCAGCCCTTGGGCCCCGCCGCCGGCTTGGCCGGCGCGAGCCCCAGCTCTCGCCACGTCTCGGTCTCGACCGGGCTCGGGCTTCCGTCCATCAACGACGTCGCGCTCGCCGTCTTCGGGAACGCGATCACGTCGCGAATGGAGTCGCGGCCGCCAAGCAGCATGATGATACGGTCCAAGCCGATGCCGATCCCGCCGTGTGGCGGCGAGGCATAGCGATACGCCTCGAGCAGGAACCCGAACTTCTCGTGTGCCTGCTCGGTCGTGAGCCCGGTCACCTTCATGACGCGCTCCTGGATGTCGGGGCGGTGGATGCGGATCGAGCCCGAGCCCAGCTCGTTGCCGTTCAACACCACGTCATAGAGCTGCGCGACCACCTTGCCGGGGTCGGTCTCGAGATACTCGAGGTGCTCCGGGTTCGGCATGGTGAACATGTGGTGCTTGGGCTCCCAGCGCTTGGTCTCGTCGATCCATTCGAACAGCGGGAACTGCCGCACCCACACGAACCGCCAGTCCTGCTCGTGCCCGGTCTTGCCGAGCAGACCCTGCTTCTCGAGTTCGGCCTGCCCGAGCTGCGTGCGCAGCACACCGAGCGCCTTGCACGTGCGCTCCCACGGCCCGTTCGTGAACACCACCGCGTCGCCCGGCTTGGCGCCGACCTTCGCGAGGAACTCATCGAGCATCGCTCCGGGGAAGATGACCTGCTGCTTCTCGCGGTCGGTGGCGAGCACCTTGAAGAACGTGAGTCCGCCGGCGCCCGCGGCCTTGACGACATCCTCGAACTTGCGGAGCTGCGTGCCGCTGATCTCGGCGCCGCCTGGAAACGTCATCGCCACCGCGATGCCGCCCGCGGCCTTCGCGCCGTTCGCCACCACGTTGCGCGGCGATTGCGCGCAGATCGCGGTGACATCGGTGAACTCGAAGCCGAAGCGCAGGTCGGGCTTATCGGTGCCGTAGCGCTTCATCGACTCGTCGTAGGTGATGCGCGCGAACGGCGTCTCGAGCTTCACGCCCAACGTCTCGCGCCACATGGCGACGAACAGTCCCTCGACGGCGGTGAACACGTCGTCCTCGGTGACGAAGCTCATCTCGAGGTCGATCTGCGTGTGCTCGGGCTGGCGGTCGGCGCGCAGATCCTCGTCGCGCAGGCAGCGCGCGAGCTGGAAGTAGCGGTCGCAGCCGCTGATCATGAGCGTCTGCTTGTAGAGCTGCGGGCTCTGCGGCAGCGCGTAGAAGCTGCCCTGGTGCACGCGGCTCGGCACGACGTAGTCGCGCGCGCCCTCCGGCGTCGGCTTCACCAGGATCGGCGTCTCGATCTCGAGGAAGCTCTGGCTCGACAGGTAGGCACGCGCGGCCATCGCGGCCTTGTGACGCAACGCCAAAAGCGCGGCCAGCTCCGGCCGGCGCAGGTCGAGATAGCGGAAGCGCAAGCGCAGGTCCTCACTCGCGAGCATGTGCTCTTCGTTCACCTGGAATGGCAGCGGATCGCAGGCCGAGAGCAACTTCATCTCGCGCGCGTCCACCTCGATGGTGCCGGTCGCGAGCTCGGCGTTCACCGCATCGGCCGGCCGCTCCATCACCACGCCGCGCACGGCGATCACGAATTCGTTGCCGAGCCGGGACGCGCGATCGAGCAGCGTCTTGCCGCCGGTCTCGGGGTGGAACACAACCTGTGTCAGGCCGTAGCGGTCGCGAAGGTCCGTGAACAGCACGCCGCCATGGTCGCGCGAACGGTGGAGCCAGCCCATGAGCGTGACGCTCTGGCCGGCGTGCGCGCGCCCGAGTTCACCGCACGTGTGAGTGCGCCGCCAGTCGCCGAGTCCTTCGAGCTCGTGAGTCACGTCGTGTTCTCCGGGTCAGCCATTCATGCGCGCGGCGAGCTCGTCCGCCAGCGCTTCGCGCTTCACGGCCTTCTGCTCGCCCGTCCTGGAATCCTTGAGCGCCACTTCCCCGCGCTGCCACTCGTCCTCGCCTGCGATGACGAGAAAGCGTGCACCGCTCTTCCCCGCAGCCTTCATCTGGGCGCCGAAGCCGCGCGCCTCGACGTCGGACTCGACGCGGAACCGCTTGCGAAGCTCGCGCACCATCGCGACGACACCCGCGCGCGTGCCGTCCATGGCCACCACGCAGACCGAGTCGGGGGACTTCGTGTTGAGCCCGCGCTCCTCCATCAGCAGCAGCGTGCGGTCCAGGCCGATCGCGAATCCCACACCGGGTGTGGGCGGGCCGCCCAGCTGTTCGATCAAGCCGTCGTAGCGTGCGCCGCCGCCGAGCGCGCTCTGCGCCCCGAGCTACGCGTCGTGCACCTAGAACGCGCTGCGCGTGTAGTAGTCGAGGCCGCGCACGAGTCCATGGTCCACTTCATAGC
>JAHFBX010000108.1 GCA_023249815.1 Candidatus Eiseniibacteriota bacterium | reverse complement strand
GGCTTCGGGCCGAATCCGGCAGTCGGTTCGCCGGCCGTGGCATTCACGCTGGCTGACGACTCTCCTGCGACGATCGACGTGCTCGACGTGGCCGGGAGGCGAATGCTGCATCGCGAGGTGCAGGGGCTGGGTGCCGGTCGCCATGTGATTAGGCTGGAAGGCGCGGACCGTCTCGCGCCGGGCGTCTACACGGTGAGGCTTCGCCAGGCCGGACGAACCCGACATGCTCGCGGGGTCGTAATCAGGTAAGCGGTTCACGCGGAGCCGACCTCGGCGACCTTGCCCATCGGTGGTGAAGCGCCGCGACTCCGGGTTCTGCGCTCGCGCCGTTCCGCGCCGCGATCCACCCCCACTGCGTCGGCCATTCCCGCTGCCCAGCGCGCGGCGTCAGGCGCGCCGAGCCGCGGTCAGGCGTGTGCGCTGGAGGATCCCGCCGCGCGCCGCTCCCCCGCCGTGGCCCCGTGCAGCGCCCGCAGCGCCGCCTCTGCCGCGGGTGTGAGCACGCGGTCGCGCCGGCCCATCGCCACGCGCGCCGTGGCGACACAGCGGTCGAGCTCGTGTTCGAGGAACCGCTCGCCGTCCCACCACGCGAACGAGGCGGCCTGCTTCGGCGCGAACCGGCCGCCGCCGAACAGGTTGGCGCCCGTGCCCACGCTCGCGCCAGTGGGCAGCAACGAGCCGATCCCGGTCTTCACGTGTGCGCCCACGAACGCGCCCACCTTGGGCGCGCCCGAATCCACCTCATGGCCGTCGACCCACACGCGCACGTTCCCGTAGTTGTTCTTCAAGTCGCTCGTGGTCGTGAGCGCTCCCAGGTTCACCCACTCCCCGATCACGCTGTGGCCCACGAAGCCGTGATGGCGCTTGTTGGCGTACCCCTGCCACACGCTCGATTCCACCTCGCCCGCCACGCGGCACTCGGGTCCGAACGTCGAACCGGAGATCGCGCCCGCCAGGAGCTGTGTGCCGGGACCGACGACGCAGGGCCCGCGCACGACGGTGTGAGCGTCGATGCGCGCGCCCCGTGCGACGAGGATCGGGCCCGCCGCGGCGTCGAGCACCGCGAACGGCCCGACGGTCGCCCCCTCCTCGATGCGGATCCGGTCGGGCGACTCGAGACATGCGAACCGGTGGACGGCGCCCTTCGCTCCCGAATCCATGCGCGCGAGGTCCACCGCGATGGCGTCGGCATTGCGCGCCATCAGCTCCCATGGCCAGGTGATGAATGCGGCATCCACGGGAAGCGCCGGCAGTGCCAGGCCGAGCAGCACCGTCTCGAAGTCTTCGCTGCGGCCCAGACCGCCGCGGAGCGACGCGAGCGGGAGCCTGGCGCCGGCGATGCGCCCATCCGCGAGCCACAGTGCGGGCGCGCGCGACTCGAGCGCGCTCTCGTACCAGGCGCCCGGCAGCGCGGCCGCGTTCACGACGATGGCCTCGTCGTTCGCTGTGGCGGGCGTGGGATCGAGCGCGGGCGCCAGGTGCCAGCCGGCCATCGCGCCGGGGCGCGCCTCGACTGACGCGAGAGGCAGGCGGGCCGCCGCCAGCCAGCGGCGGGCGAGGTCCGACGCGCCGAACGCCAGCGCCGGCACCGGAAGCAGGTCGGTGAGTGGGCGGAGCGAACGCCAGTGACGGTCCTCGTAGAGGACGAGCCGTCGACTCATCGAACGGGAGGGCTCTTCAGCACGAACGAGCCCGCGAACCCGGAAGCCGTCGCGCGCTTCTTCAACGCGTCCGCGGCCTCACGCGTCAGGCAGTCACGCGTACGCACCTTGAACAGGCCCTTCTCGTGCTCGATCACCATGGGCACGAGCAGCAGCGACTGCGCAGCGGAGAGGCGCGATTCGGCCTTGGGGCGCTCGGCGGGTGCTGCCACCTGGAGCCGCCAGCAGTCGCCCGTGTGCACGACGGTCGTCGGCGCGGCCGGCGTCGCCGGCGCGGGAGACGCCGCAGCGGGCGGATTTGCGGCGGGCTTCACGGCCGTGCTCTCCGGCGGCGCGAATGTCACGGGCTGCGGCGTGCGCAGCGTGGGCGTCGGCGCGGGCACCGGAACGGCCGCACCATCGTCGCTCGGTCGCTCCGCGCGCAGCGTGTCGTACGCCGCCTCCGGCGCGGGAACGGCGCGGCGCACCACGGCTGTGTCGCGCACGGGGGCCGCCACCTGCTGCGCGGCGGTCAGCGGCTCGGGGATGGTGGCGAGCACGCGCTCGGCGTCTCGAGACGGCGTGGAATCCAGCACGGCGGAACTTGGCGCGGGCTCGCGGCGGGTGGTCGAAGGGGACGGCACGGTCGTCGAGGGTGCCGGCGAGGCGGGCGTGGTCGGCGGCGCGTTGCCGCTGAACGGCGGCGGCATCGGGGCGCAACCCGCGAGCGCGACGACAAGGCTCGCGGCGCCGAGCCCTACCCCCCACGCGCTTCGCGCACGACGGACGATCATGTCCTGCCCCCGCGGGCGCGCACCGCCTCGGTGACGCGCCGCACCTGGTCCGTGTCCTGCCGCCGGCACACGAGCGTGCCGTTCGGTGTGGCGACCACCACCATATCGGAAAGCCCCAGTGGAGCGGCAGGGGCCCCGTCGCCCACCACGACGCAGTTGTCGCAATCCACGGGCACGGCCTCGCCCCAGGTGACGTTGCCGCGCGCGTCCCGGGGCTGGCGGCGGGCCCAGGCCCCCCAGCTTCCAAGGTCGTCCCAGTCGAACGCCGCCTCGATCATCACCACGTTCGGTGCCGCCTCGAGCACGGCGTAGTCCACGGAAACGGACTCCACCGCAGGGAAGCGCTCGGCCAGCGCGGCCTCGAACGCGCGCTCCTCTCCGGCATGGAACGAAAGTCCGTCCAGGGCCTCGGCGATCGCCGGGCGACCGGCCGCGAGCGCGTCCAGGAACGTGCGCTTCCCCCACACGAACATGCCGCTGTTCCACAGATACTCGCCGCTCGCCACCCACGCCGTGGCGCGGGCCAGGTCCGGCTTCTCGGTGAACTGCGCCACGCGGTAGTAGCGCTCGCCCAGCCGCGCGCCGCGCTTCAAGTAGCCGAAGTTGGTGTCGGGCTGCGAGGGCTTGATGCCGAACGACACGAGCAGCGGCTCGCGCATCGCGATGTCGAAGGCGCGCTTCATGTCCGTCTCGAACGCCGCCTCGTGGTCGATGGCGTGGTCGGAGGGCAGTACGGCGAACGCCGAGTGACCCGGGAAGAACGCGGCCGCGGCGGCGATGGCCGGCGCCGTGTTCCGCCCCACGGGCTCGCCCACGACGATCGCGCCGGGACACTCGCGGCGGCACGCCTCGACCAGCGGAAGCGATGTCATGACCACCACGTTCGACGCCGGCAGCAGGCGCGTCGCGCGCGCGAACGTGGTGGCGAGCAGCGTGCGGCCACGAGGCGCCAGCGGCAGCAGCTGCTTGGGCCGCTCGGGCGTGCTCCAAGGCCAGAAGCGCTCGCCACGACCTCCCGCCAGGATCAGCGCGCCGCGCTCCGGGGTCGAAGGGGTCATCGAGGGCGAAGGGTTAGCACACGGGCGCGGCGGGCGTCACGCGGCCCCACGCTCAACGTGACTTCCCCGTCATTTCCTCGTAGAGCCGCGCGGTGCTCTCGGCGACGTTGTCCCACGAGTAGTGCTGCAGGATATGGGCGCGCGCCTGGGCGCCGTAGCGCTCCACCTCCTCGGGGTGCCGAATCAGATGCTCCAGCTTCGAGCGCAAGTCCTCGACGTCCTTGCTCTTGAACGACAGCGCGCATTCCTCCGCCACCTCCATGTTCTCGGGAATGTCCGAGACGAGCACGCAGCGCCCGTAGGAGAGCGCCTCGAGCAGCGCGATGGAGAGTCCCTCCATCGTGGAGGGCTGGACGACGCAGTACGCGTTGCTCCACAGCTCCTCGAGCGCCTCGCCGAAGACGTAGTCCAGGAGCCGGATGCGATCGCTCTCGTAGCGCTTGAGCAGACTCACGTAGTCCTGCGAGAACGACAGCCCGCCCACGAGCGCCAGCTTCATGTCGGTGTCGATGCGGCTGAACGCCTGGCAGAGGAAGTGCACGCCCTTCTCGGGCACGAGCCGTCCCACGAACAACACGTACTTGCCGGGCTCCAGCCCGAGCGTGTGCAGTTTCTTGGGCGCGCGCGGCTGCGGCAGCAACGTGCCGTTCGGGATGTACGAGGCATCGATGCCGTGGGTGTGCCTGAAGTACTCGCGCAGCGTCTTGCTGACGACGATGGTGCGGTTCGGGAATCGCGCCGCGGGGCGTTCGCACTGCTTCAAGACCCACGACGCGGCCCGGCCCCACTTCTCGCGCTGCCAGTCCAGCCCATGCACCGTGACCACGGTCTTCGAGCCCACGATCCGCGGCAGCGACGCGAACAGCGACGGCCCGAGCGCGTGGAAGTGGACGACATCGTAGCGGCGCAGCATGGACTCCACCGTGCACCAGGCGACGTGCGTCGCGGTGTCGAAGTGCTTGGTGTGGAGGCTCGGGCGCCGCAGCAGGCCGATCCCGTGGTACTCGGTGCCGGGCGGCGTGTAGTAGAGCCGGCAGAACACGTCCACGGGGATGCCGCGCTGGACCAACCGGCGCGCGATCTCGTCGACGTGGCGCTCGATGCCGCCGTAGGTGGCCGGGATGCCCTTCTGCCCGATCATGGCGACGCGCATCAGGCGGCACCCTTCGATCCGGCGCGCACGCCGGGAGACACGGCGGAGCGGCGCGCCGCGAGACTCTCCGCCAGGCGCGCGCCGAGCGTGCCCCACGCGAACTCGCCGAGTGAGGCGGGAGCCGTCTCGCCGCGCGCCGCCCAGCCGCGCGGTCGCGTTCGCAGCACGTCGGGGGTGGCGTCGCGCTCGGCGCTGGTGACGGCGGCGGCGAGTGGCGCGTAGCCGCGCAGGCCGAACGCCGTGGACACCACAGCGAGGCCCATCGCGAGATACGTGGGCACCTTCACGTTGCTGCCGCCGCCGCTCGTCACCGGGTTCAGGCCGCAGTCGGCGGCGGCGAGCAGCGGGGCGAGATCCGGTGTCTCGGGACGCAGGACGAGCCAGCGTTCGCCACGGCCCGTGAAGCGGCGCGCCACCGCGCCCACCGCGAGCAGCACGAAGCCGTCCGCCGCGAGCGCAGGCATCACGCGCTCGACGAGCCAGGCGAGCGCCTCGTGATTGGGCGCCCAGTCCCCACCCACGAACGCCGCGACGTAGGCGTGCTCCGGGAGTCCCAGCGCGTGCCGTGCCGCGGCCCGCGATGCGGCTGTCGCGGGCGCGAATGCCGTTTCGTCGTAGCCGTTCGGCACGACTTCCACGTCGCGCGCGCCATGGAGTGAGCGCAGCAGCCGCGCGTCCTCGTCGGTGCACGCCACGCACAGCTCGCTCTCCGACACGGCACGGCGCTCGAGTTCCGCGAGCCTGCCGCCCCAGTACGCGCGCCGCCAGACGCGGGGTGCCGTGGAGCGCCAGCGCTCCGCCTCGACGTTGTGCGCGTGGTAGACGCGCAGCGGGCCGCTCGCGCCGCGGAAGAGTCCGGTGAGCGCGAGATCACAGAGCAGCACGTCGGCGCGCCCACCCAGCGCTTCGCGGTAGGCCCCGGCGCGGGCGCGGTGGCCGGCCTCGGCGGTGAACGATGGCGCCAGCCGGGCGCGCTCCAACCACCACGCCGCGCTCGTGTGCCACGACTTGACGCGGCGGAGCTCGACGCCCGCGACTTGCTCTTCGCGCGCGCCACGCGAGCGGTTCGGAACCACGCACAGCGCGCGCACGTGTGCACGCGTCGCCATGCCTCGCGCCAGGCCGAATAGTCGTTGCGTAGCCCCGAAGAGCGGTGGATGGATGTCATTGTCGCAAGCCCAGTGGATTCTCACGCGACCTCCCGGACGGGGGCTGGCGGCCGCGCGCCACCGCGCAGGAATCCCAGCAGCGTGCCGGCCGCCATCACCGACCAGGTGAGCACCGAGTGCGTGGCGAGCCTGAGGCTCTTCTTGCGGAGCGTCATGTAGGCGAGCAGTGCGGCCGGCGCCAGCGCCCAGCCCGCGAGCGCGCGCGTGCCGCCGATCGCCGGCGCGAGCGGCGCCGCGAGCCACAGCGCGAGCATCACGGCATAGTGGGCGTTCCGGCGCGCGAGTTCCTCGAACCCCAGCCGGCCCACATAGAGACGTAGCGCCTGCCCGGGGCCGTAGCAGAGCCCGGTGCGCCAGCGCCGGCCGATCTCGCCGAAACTCGGGCGTGGCGCGCTCCAGTGCCGGGCCGCGAGCGGAGACAGCGTGCGCAGGTGAAAGCCCGCCCGCCGGAGCCGCATACCGAGCTCGAAGTCCTCCTCGCTCTGAAGCCGCGGCTCATAGCCACCGACCTGCTCGAGCGCAGAGCGCCGGTAGAACGACAGCGTCGCCGTGTAGAGCGCCTCGGCATCGTGATCCCCGACACGATAGAGGTCGCGGACGCCGGAGCGGATGCCGGCGTCATCTGTGAACCACTCCTCGATGCGGCCCCAGGCGCCCGCCAGCTCCGGTTCGCGCGCGGCCTCGCCGAGGGCCCGCACGAGCCAGTCGCGCTCCACCTCGACGTCGGCGTCCACGAACAGCACCCACTCGCCGCCGCAGAGGGCGAAACCAGCGTTGCGCGCCGCACCCGGCGTGAGCGGCCGCGCTCCCCGGACGGGCTCGACGCGCACGACGCGCCAGTGCGGACCCAGCGCGGGCAGCGGCGTGGCCGCGTCGGGATCGGAGAGCACGAGCACGCCGCGCCAATCACTTCCCGCGAACGCGCTGTCGAGCGCCGCCAGCGTGCGCGGCAGGAAGCGCTCCTGGCGGTAGCACGGGATGACCACCCCCAGCGTCATCTGCCACTTCCGCGAGCCGGCGTTGGCGCCTCGGGCGCGAACGTGGCGTAACCCAGCACCTCGTCATAGACCGCCTCGAACTCGTCCACGACCGCGGCCCATGTGTAGCGCTCGCGCACGCGCTCCGCCGCGACGCGCGCGAGGCGCGCGGCGAGGTCGGCGCGCTTGTGAAGCTGTTCCACCGCCGCCGCGAGCGCCTTGGGGTCGCCCGGCGGCACGAGCGTGCCGGAGACGCCGTGCTCCAGCGCGTCCGCCATCCCGCCCACGGCGCTCGCGACGATGGGCCGGCCGCGCGCCATGGCCTCGAGCAGCACGAGCGGCAGGCCTTCCCAGCGCGACGGCAGGATGACGCCGTCGGCCGCGGCCAGAAGTCCACCCACGTCCTCCTGCTGCCCCACGAACTGGACGCGCGGGGCCAACCCGAGCGAGAGCGACTGCTGTTCGAGCCAGCTCCGACGCGAGCCCTCGCCGGCCACGACCAGCGTGAAGTCCATCCCCTGCTTGACCAGCTGGGCGAGCGCCTCGAACAGGACGTCGTGGCCCTTCTGCTCCTCGAGCCGGCCCACCACCACCCACAGCGGCTTGAACGGCGTGACCAGGTACTTCGTGCGCCAGCGGCCGGCCGCGGCCTGCTCCGCTTGCGCGTCGGGCAGGTCGGCGCCGTTCGGCACGACACGCACGAGCGAGCGCTGGATGCCGTAGTCGCGCACGAGCGTGTCCACGATGGCGCCGGTCACGGCGGTCACGGCATCCGCTCGGTTCAGCTCGTCGCGCTTGAGCGCGCGCTGGCCGGTGGAATGCGATTGTCCGGTGATGTGCTCGGTGACCACGAGGTGCGGCACGCCCGCGGCGCGAGCGATCACGGACAGGTAGCGGTCCGAGGCGGGCCACACGTGGTGGAGGTGGAGCAAGTCGGGCTTGAGCCGTCGGAGCCGCGACCAGGTCTGGAACATGCCCTTCCAGTCCATGCGACGGTCCACTTCGGCGACGCGGTCCACCGTGATCTTCGCGCGCTCGAGCGCCGACGCCAGCTCGTCCACGCCGGTGGCGGGCGACAGCCACACGCGCACATCGAAGTGCGACGCGGGCAGCCGCGTGGCGAGCTCCCAGACGACGCGCTCGGTCCCGCCCACGGCGCGCCCGCTCTCCACGAGCAGGACCTTTATGCGCGCGGCTTCCCGCATAGTCCCTCGTAGGCTTCGATGAGCGTGCCGGCGTTGTGCTCCCACGCCAGGGTGTCCAGGAACCGCTTGCGATTGTACGCCCCGAGCCGCTCGCGCAGCGCCGGGTCGTCCAGGAGTTGCGAGATCTTCGCGGCCAGATCCTCGTCGCGATTGGGCTCCGCATAGAGCGCGCCCTCTCCCGCACTGTGCCGGTGCTCGCGCAGGTCGAAGCACACGACGGGCTTGGCGCAGGCCATGTACTCGAGCACTTTGTTCATCGTGCTGACGTCGTTCAGTGGATTCTTGGGGTCGGGGCTCACGCACACGTCGGCCGTCGCAAGGATGCGCTCGACGTCAGCGTCGGGGATGCGCCCCGTGAACGCGCACACACCGTTGAGCCCGAGCGAGGTGGACAGGCGCTTGAGGTCCTCGAACGAGTCCCCCGCCCCGATGAACGTGAATGCCACGTCCGAGCGGGCCTGCGTCAGGATCTGCGCGGCGCGCACCAGGTGATCCACGCCATCCTGCGGCGCCATGACACCGAGGTAGGCGACGAGGAAGGGCTTGCCACGTTTCAGGATCGGGTCGGGCTCGCGCACCACGGCGAAGCGCTCGTGGCTCGGGCCGCTGCGCACGACACGAACCTG
>JAHFBX010000107.1:4853-8641 GCA_023249815.1 Candidatus Eiseniibacteriota bacterium | reverse complement strand
GGCAGGCCGCGCGACGTGCCGGTGGCGCTTGTGGCGAGGCGTAGCGTCACGACGCACGCGACGCGGGTGGCCAGTGCGAAGGCGAGCGCGAACGACAGCGCGAGCCCCGCGAGCCACACGGCGGGGAGGAGCCCAACGCCCGCGAGCCAAGCAGCGGCGGCGGGCACCCACACCGGGAACGAGGAGAGCCTCGCCTCGCGCGCGAGGTGCCGCTCGACGGCGTCCGGATGAACCGGGAGCGCCAGCCACTCCGGCCCGGGCGGATCAGCGGCGAGCGCCGATTGCCGCGACGCCGCGAGGATGGCGCCGGCCACGACGCACGCGGCGAGCGTCAGCGCGAGGCGCCGCACACCGCCGCTCGTGCCGTGGTGGCGGATGACGCCGTCCAATGGCACGCGCACCTGCCAGTAGGTGAACGCCGCGACGCAGGCGGCGAGGGCGGCGGTGACGAGCCAGAGTCGCGGGCCCATCTCGGCGGCCCGGCGGGCGGTGAGGCGGCCGGCGAGGACGCGGAACGCTTGATCGGCGGACGGGTGGGCCATGCGGTCGGCAAGCATAGCGGATTCACGGGCCCGGGCTGTCTTGTCATTGCCACTTGTCATTGCCACGGCGGCGCATGCGATGGCACCTTTCGCGGCATGCCCCATCCACCCGCCGCCGTGTGGTCGCCCGTCTACGGCTGCGACATCGGCACACACGTGTTCCCGACCGAGAAGTACGCCGCGGTGCACCGGGCGCTGGTGGCGTCGGGTGACCTCGAGGCCAGCGCCGATCTCTCGCCGCCGCCGGCGACGCGCGGACTCCTCGAGCTGGCGCACGAGCCGGCCTACCTGGACGACCTCGAATCCCTCCGCTGGACGCCGCGCACGCAGTACAGCGAGCTGCCGCTCTCTCGCGAGATCGTCGAAGCGTTCTCGCTCGCGGCCTCGGGCACCACGCAAGCCGCGCGGCTCGCGCTCCGCCACGGCGCGGCGGTACACCTGGGCGGCGGGCTCCACCACGCCTACGCCGGGCACGCCGAGGGCTTCTGCTACATCAACGATCTCGCGGTGGCCGCACGCGCCGTGCTGGCCGAGCGGCTCGTCGAGCGCATCGCGGTGGTGGACCTGGACGTGCACCAGGGCAATGGCACCGCGCACATCTTCAGGGACGACCCCGCCGTGTTCACGCTCTCGCTGCACCAGGAGAACAACTACCCGCAGCCAAAAGAGCGTGGCGATCTCGACATCGGGCTCGCCGATGGGACGGGCGACGCCGAGTACCTCGCGGCACTGGCGCCCGCGCTCGAGCGCGTGTGGGCGTTCGCGCCCGGCCTCGTGCTCTACCAGGCGGGCGCCGACCCCTACGTCGACGATCAGCTCGGCGGACTCAAGCTCACGTTCGAGGGGATGGAGGCGCGCGACCGCGCGGTGATCGAGGGCGCGGCCACGCACGGGATCGCGTTGACGACCACGCTCGGCGGCGGCTACGCGCGGCGGCTCGAGGACACGGTGGCGATCCATGCCGCGACCTGCCGGATGGCGCTCGCCGTGGCGCGGGCCGGGGCACGGTCGTGATACGCGTCTGGATCGCGGACGCCTCCGGCGCCAGGGCCGGGACGCTCGAGGACGCGCACCGCGTCGTGCGCGATCGGTCGGCGAACGCGTGGATCGACTTCGAGGACGAGGACGAGCTCGTGGTGCGCGAGGCGCTGGTGCCGTGCGGCGTGCATCCGCTGGTGGTCGAGGATCTCGTCATGCAGGTGAACCGGCCCAAGCTCGACGACTACGGCGACTACGTCTACGTCGTCGTGCACTCCGCGCGCTGGGAGTCGTCGGACGACCGCCCGAGCCTGCGCGAGGTGGACATCGTGGTGGGGCAGAACTGGATCGTGACCTATCACGACGGCGCCACGCGCTCGGTGAAGACCGCGGCGGAGATCCTGCCCAAGCGTCCGGGGCTGCTGTCCAAGAACCCGGCGGTGCTCATGCACTTCCTGCTCGACGTGCTCGTGGACCACTACCTGCCGCTCGTGGACCGGCTGGCGGACGATGTGGACGAGCTCGAGGAACAAGTCTTCAACGACAACTCGCAGGCCATGCACGCGCGCATCCTGCGCCTGAAGCGCGGCATTGGCGCGCTGCGTCGCATCATCGGCCCCGAGCGCGACACACTGCTGGCACTGACGCGCGACGAGTTGAAGCCCATCCCCGCGGAACTGCGGCCCTACCTGCGTGATGTCTACGACCGCCTCGCGCGCGTGGCCGACATGCTGGAGTCGTTCCGGGACGAGAGCTCGTCCATCTTGGAGCTCTACCTATCGGCGATCTCCAACCGCACGAACGAGGTCGTCCGCCGGCTCACCGTGATCGCCACGATCGGGCTGCCGTTGACGGTGGTCACGAGCTACTACGGCATGAACTTCAAGCTACCGGAGTTCGAGTGGGCGCACAGCGAGTGGTACGTGCTCGGCCTGATGCTCGCGACCGGGCTCGGGACGTGGTGGTTCCTGCGCTCGCAGAAGTGGGACTGAGCGCGCGTCCTACGCCCCGGGCATCGCCTTCTTGAGCGGCTTGAGCAGCGCCAGCAGCACGAACGCCATGACCAGCGCGGAGCCGGACAGCAGCAACCAGAAGCTCGAGTGCGGCATGTCGTCCCACAGCTGGCCGATCTGTGTGAGCTTGTTGCCGATCGCGGTGGCCACGAACCAGCCCCCCATCATGACGCCACGCAGGTGCGCGGGCGCCACCTTGGAGACGAGCGCCAGGCCCATGGGCGACAACATGAGTTCGCCCGCCGTGAGCACGCCGTAGGCACCGAGGAGCCACAGCGGCGAGACCTTGTACGCATAGAGGTCGGAGCCTGTCACGGTGCTCTCGCCGTGCTTGGCGGCGAGGAACAGCACGAAGAACGCGAGCGACGTCGCGATCATGCCGCACATCATCTTCACCGGCGTGGACGGCTCGCGGCCGCGGCGGTCGAGCCACCGCCACGCGGCCACGAGCGGGAACGTGAGCAGGATGACCCAGCCGGGATTGATGGCGTTCGAGATGATGCCCGTCACGCTCCAGTCCGTGTTCTCGTTGGCCCAGTAGGTCATCGTGGAGCCGTTCTGGTGGAACACCATCCAGAACACGATGATGATGAGGTAGATCACCACGAGCGCGCCGATGCGCGTCGGCGTCGGCACCGAGTCGATGGGCAACGGCGTCGCGGAGGCGGCCACGCCGCGCGGCCGGTCCACGCCTTCGATGTGGCGCTTCAGCCGCCACAGGATGAGCACCGAGATCACCATGCCGGCCGCGGCCACCGCGAACGCCGGGTGGAAGCCGAACCGGGTCTTCACGAACTCGGCCACGACGGGCGCCAGGAATGCGCCGACGTTGATGCCCATGTAGAAGATGTTGTAGGCGCGGTCCTTCAGGTGGCTGCCGTCGGGGTACAGGTTGCCGACCATGGTGGACACGTTCGGCTTGAAGAAGCCGTTGCCCACGACCAGGCAGGTGAGCGCCACGTACACGACGGGCTCGCTGCGGATGCTCAGCAGCAGGTGGCCCACGATGAAGAACAGACCGCCGATCATGACGGCGCGGCGATAGCCGAGGATACGGTCGGCGAGCCAGCCGCCGACGAGCGGACTGGCGTACACGAACATCAGGTAGTTGGCGTAGAGGCCCGTGGCCCGATCCGACGACCAGCCGAAACCCTGGCCGGTGACGTCGCGCAGGTAGAGCGTGAACATCGCCAGCATGGTGTAGAAGCTGAAACGCTCCCACATCTCGGTGGCGAACAGCACGTAGAGCCCGCGT
>JAHFBX010000107.1:0-4843 GCA_023249815.1 Candidatus Eiseniibacteriota bacterium | reverse complement strand
ACATCCATCGTGGCGGCGTGGCGGGCCATGCGCGAAGGATCCCCTGGCGTCGGTCCGTGGCGAGGGCCCTGGGGGCCCCGGTGGGCATGAGTCGCCGCGAGTCTGCCCGTTCGGCGCACGAGAATGCCAGCCGGAATCGTGCGGAAGAGGAGGAACGCAAAGACGCGGGGGCGCGTGACGCGATCGCCACAAGTAGAGGGGGGGCCTCTACCAACTCCGCGAGGGTTTCACTCAGGGCCAGTGAAGCGGAGTCCTCGCAGCTCCCTTACCGCGCGGCCTTTCGACTTGGCGCGATTCACCTCGCTCGTGAAACTCGCGCGTCCGTCTCGAGACAGGCCCCGTGCAGCGAACGAGGCCCCGGTTCGGGTGTGAAAGCTCCCTGCCAAGGAGGTCTTTCTGCCCAGCTGCTGAGCGAATTGTGTGCCCATCCCCACGGGGTGTCAAGACCCGCCTGCAAGTGCAAGCGAACACGCGCTCGCGGGCGTGGAAGCGAGCCGCGGGCGGCCGGGATCAGTGCCTGCCGGGCTTGCTCGGCGGCGGCGGCGTGCCTTGGAGCCGCGTGCCTTTGGCCGGGCCCACGACCTCGAAGCTGGCGTCGTCCACCCACACCGTGCCGCGCGCCGGTGCCAGGGCCTGGATGTTCGCCCACACGAGCTCCGCGTCCGGCGGGATGTCGAGTTCGATCGAAAGCGGCTTCCAGTCCCACGTCTCGGACAGCAGCTCCGCACCGGGCGACTGCGTGACGCGCGACTTCAAGCCCTGCGCGTAGATCTTCACGAACGCCGTGCCCAGCAGCGAGTCTCCCTTGAACCAGGCGGTGAGCCGCACGCGCTTACCGCGCAGCGCGCGTCCCTCGAACGGCTGGCCGACACCGATGCGGGCCTCCACGAGCCCGTCCCAGAAATCCGATAAGCGCAGGCTGTTGCGACCCGTGTGCGCGATCGTCGAATCGAGCGTGACCTTGGAGCCTTCGTACGGCGGAATGGCCATGTCCCACGCGAGACCGCCCTGCTCGAATCCCGGGTCGGCGTACAGGTTCTCGCCCACGGCTGGCTTCGTCGCGGGCGGCGCGGGAACGAGCGTGAGCGAGGCGTCGTCGAAGAACACCTGCCCGGTCCCGATCAGTCCCGCGCGCACGAAGATCACGTTCGTACCCGGCGGCACGTACGCACGCGCCTCGCGCTCGACCCACTCCGTGAGCGGTTAGCCGAACTGCGTGCGCTTCCAGCCCAGGTCGAGCAGCGGATCGTCCACCTTGCCGATGCCGAGTCGCTTGAGCGCCTCGTCATGGTCCACGTTCCAGATCCGCGCCATGCGCGAGGCCGTGTCGTTGTAAGCCTGCACCAGGAGGTAGGCGCGGCCGTCCACGCCGTTGTTGCGCGTCCACGCCTTGAATGACGCGACCTTGCCCCAGGTCTCAGGTCCCACGAGCAGCGCCTGGCTCCAGTTGTGCGCCAGCGGGATCGCGGCGCTCATGTTCGCCACGTTCACCGCCCACTTGCCGCCATGCACCATGAATGAGTCGCGACCGAAGAACACGGTGGGCAGGTCGGCCATGGACGTGTCCCAGCCCACCGGCATCCACGGATGATCCCCCACGCTGCGTTCGAAGTCGGGATTCTGGAGTAGTGAGCGGGCCGGTCGGGTGGCGCTGTCGCTGTTCGGCGCGAACACGGCGAGCGAGCACACGATCGTGAGCGCGACCGCGAGGCACGACTTGGGCATGGGCGAGTCCGGGTTCGGGGGTCCGTGCGGGGCCGTCGAGCGGCCGCCGCGAGCCATGGGGGCGGAGGGCCAAGCCGAAAAGTATCGGGAGCTGGCGACGGGGATGCAAGCGGAACACGACCACGAACGCACCGCAAGCGCATCCCTGACCAGTCGCTGACGAGCGACGGGTTTGAGCGGCACCGTGGGCTTGGGTAGCCTGCGTCGTCCGCGTCGCGCCGGAGGCCCCTTGTCCGAATGGCTGTTCACGTCCGACCTGCACGGCTCGGGCGAGCTCTACGAGCAGGTGGTGGCGCAGGCCGCCGCGCGGAGACCCGCCGCCGTGCTGTTGGGCGGGGACCTGGCGCCGCACGCGACCGGCGACGCCGGCGTGGACCGCCAACGCGTCTTTCTCGAGGGCTTCCTGGTCGAGTTCGCCCGCCGGCTGCGCGAGGCGGTACCTGACGTCGAGCTGTTGCTGCTCATGGGCAACGACGACTGGGCCGCCAATCACGACGTGCTCGAACGCCACGACGGTGAGCTGTGGCGCTCGATGCACGCGCGCGTCGTGACCGTGGACGGGATCGCGGTGGCCGGGTTGTCATGGGTGCCGATCACGCCGTTCGCGATCAAGGACTGGGAGCGCTGGGAAGATGGCGCCGACGAGGCCCCCGCGCGCCTGCACGGCTGGCTCTCGGGCCGCGAGGGCGTCCGCGCATTCCGCTTTGAGCCCGAGCACCGTTCGCCCACGATCGCCGAGGCGCTCGGCGAACTGGCCGGGCTGTCGTCGCCCGCGGCCACCATCTACCTGCTCCACTCGCCGCCGCGCGACACGTCGTGCGACCTGATCTCGACGCGACAGCACGTCGGCTCGCGCGCGATCCGCGCATTCGTCGAGACCAAGCAGCCGCGCCTCGTGCTGTCGGGCCACATCCACGAATCGCCCCGCGTCTCGGGCGAGTGGCGCGACCGGCTGGGGGGCACGCCCGTGGTGAATCCCGGCCAGTTCGGGAGCCCGCGCCTTTCGGGCGTATGGTTCGACCCGGAGCGGCCGGACGAGACGCTGCGCCACACCGTTCTCGGTTGAGTGCGAGCGGCGCCATGCCGCGGCAGACGAGCGAGGAGGAACATCTTCGATGGGGATCCTGGCCGGGCACACGCTGCTCGCGGTAGACACCGAGACCACGGGCATGAGTCCGGTGGATGGCCACCGCTTGGTCGAGGTGGCGCGCGTTGCCGTGGTGGACGGCTCTCTCGCGGAGGAGTGGTCCTCGCTCGTGAATCCCGCCCGGCCGATCCCGGCCGACGCGACACGCGTGCACGGCATCACCGACGTGATGGTGGCGGGCGCGCCGCCCGCGGCGGAGGTGGGCCGCGCGCTGCGCGAGGCGTGCGGGGACCTGCCGCTCGTGTTCCACAACTCGCCATTCGACCTGCCATTCCTGCTGCATCTCTTCCGAGAGGCGGGCGCGCCGCCGCTCCTGAACCCCATCGTGGACACGCTCGGGCTCGCGCGCGGCCTGTTCGGGACGGGCAACAACGCGCTCGGCGCGCTCGCGGCGCGACTCAAGCTCCCCGCCGAGACCACGCACCGGGCACTCGGCGACACGCGCACCACCGCGCGGCTGTTCGTGGAGCTCGCCGGCCGCTGGGAGCGCGAAAAGGGCGTGCGCTCGCTGCTCGAACTGGCCGCGGCGAGCCAGGACATCATGCGCGCCACGGCGAGGCGCTGAGCGAGCGCTCGGCTGGACGCGCCCCGTGCGCCGCGCGATGATGTTGTCCCCTTCCTCTGCAGCGCGCCCCCATGCACAGGAGTGAGCCCCATGGTCACCCAGACCGTTCCCGAGATCGGCCAGCAGGCGCCGGACTTCCGCCTGAGGGGCCCCGGCGGCGCGTTCTACACGCTGTCCGAGCACCACGGCCAGAACGCCGTGGTGCTGGTGTTCTACCCACTCGCGTTTTCGACCACGTGCAGCCACCAGCTGCCCGAGATGCAGAAGCACATCGCGGCGTTCGAGCAGGCCGGCGCGGTGGTGTACGGCATCAGCGTGGACAGTCATCACGCGAACGCGGCGTTCGCGCGGTCACTCGGGCTCACGTTCCCGCTGCTCTCGGACTGGAAGCGCGAAACGTCGGCCGCCTATGGCGTGCTGCTGCCCGAGGTCGGCTACAGCGGCCGTGCCACGTTCGTCGTGAGCAAGGACGGCAAGCTCGCGTGGCGCGAGATCTCGGAGAACATGAGCGATCGCGAGCAGATCCCGAGTCCCGAGCGCGCGCTCGCGAGCCTCGCGAGCTACTGACCGAAGGGGAACACGCGGCGCCATGTCCGAACCGCGTCCCCGCGTGTTGGTGGTGCTGCATGGCACCGAGCCGGGACGCGCGTTGGCACGATTCCTCGACGGGCACGGCTTCGACTGCGTCCCCGTGCGCGACACGGAATCCGCGCTGAACGCGCTCGAGCGAGAACGCGCGGATTGCCTCGTGTGCGAAGCGCGCGCGACGCGGCTGGACGGCCTCGCCGTACTCGACCGCGCCCGCGAGCGGCAGCCGGCGCTGTGCGCGGTGATGCTCGCGAGCGCCGAGACGCGTGCCGTGGCGCTCGAGGCGGTACGGCGCGGCGCCTACGATTTCCAGGTGGAGCCACTCGATCGCGAGAAGCTGCTCGCCACGCTGCAACTCGGCCTCACGCACCAGCGACTCGCGGAACGCGTGGTCGAGATGGAAGGCCGGCTCGACCGCCAGTTCGGGCTGCGCGCGCTCACCGGGCATTCGCGCGTGATCCAGCGCGTGCGCGACCAGGTCCGCCACCTGGCGGCGACGCGCGCGCCGGTGCTGCTCGAAGGCGAACCCGGGACGGGCAAGAGCGTCGTGGCGCGTGCGCTCCACCACAACGGGCCGAGGCGCGAACGGCGCTTCGAGCGCGTGCGGTGCGGCGAGCTGCCGGGCGGCGTGCTCGAGGCGGAGCTGTTTGGCTCGGATCCGGCCGGCATGCGCGGCGCGATCGAGCGTGCCGAGGGCGGCACGCTGTTCGTGGACGAGGTGGACCGATCTCCCGCCGTGGTGCAGGTGCGGCTGTTGCGCCTGCTGCAGGAGCGCGCGTTCGAGCGGGTGGGTGGCTCGCGCGTGCGCAGAGCCGAGC
>JAHFBX010000106.1 GCA_023249815.1 Candidatus Eiseniibacteriota bacterium | reverse complement strand
CCGTCGAGCCCCAGCGCGAGCATGGCCAGCGCGGCGAGCGGAGCGAGTCGCCGCCCGGCGCGCCAGCCCTCTCGCGCGGCCGCCGCCAGGAACGCGGCCGCCGCGGACGCCGGTAGCAACCAGGGCAGCCGCATGAGCAGGTAGCCGAGCCGGGGTTCGAGCATGGCCACGATCGGCGGACAGAACATGAGCGTTGCGACCGCGAGCGTGGTCGTGAGCAGGACCAGCGCCGCGTTGTCGCGCGCGGCGCGCGCCCACGCGAACAGCGAGAGCGGAAACAGCACCCAAGCCGGGCCGAACCACTCCCACATCGTCCCGAACGACACCACCTGCACGCCGGGAACCAGCTCCAACATGCCCTGGGTCTCGGTGTGGAGTGGGTTGACCGGCGCGTACGCCTGCAGCGCGCGCCACAGCAGGTAGGGCGCCGCGGCGAGCGCCACGGCCAAGGACGTCACGACGAGCCGCGACAGCGCGGCCGAGCCGCCGCGCTCGCGCACGAGCAGTCCGAAGCCGAGCGCACCGAACACGATCGCGAACTGCACCGCGCCGAATACGTGTACAGCGATCGTCCCGAGTGCCAATCCCATGACGGCGGCGCGCGATCGGGCGGTGCGCCGGTCGAGATCGGCGAGCAGTGCCGTGATCGTGGCGAGCGCCAGCTGGTCCGCGAGCTTGGTGGCGAACACGGCTTCGCTCAGATAGGAGGTGGAGAGCCCTCCCCCGTACGTGACCAACAGCGTCCAGCCGCCCACCGCCGCGCCGAGGCCGCCGCCGAAGCGCGAGGCGAACGCCGCTGCGTTCAGCACGAACAGCGGCGCCAGGAGCACGGCGAGGCCGCGCCAGGCCGAGAGCGGATCCACGCGCCCGAGCGAGCACACGAGCGCCACGCCGGGATGCCAGAGCCCCTTTCGCGGATCGGTGCCGGTGGGTCCCGCGTGCTTGAAGAACGCGTCGGCCGGGAACGCGTCACCGCTCGCGAGCATGCGGCGGATCGTGCCGACGTGGTCGGGCGAGTCGCTGTGGTAGGTGACCGGCGGGCCGTCGCGGGCGACGTGCGCCGCCGCGAGCAGCGCCGCGGTGAGCACGGCGAACGCGGCCGCCCGCCCGAGCGGTGCGCTCGGCACGGGCCGGGTCGGCGCCCACAACGTCGCTGCGAGCCACGGGAGCGCCACCCACGGTGCGCCATTCGTCGCAAGCACGGTGAACGGCAACCCCACCAGGCGCGAGAGCAGGATGCCGAGTCCCAGCCACGCGATGCCGTAGCCGAGCGCCCAACCCGGCGCGAGCATCGCGCCGCCGGGGCCGGGCGAGCCGATCGCGAAGCGCCAGGCGATCCCGGGCCACAGCACGAGCACCAGGAACGCGAACGCCAGGCGCGCAAACGGCGGCAGGGATGCCAGCATCCCCCGCTCGAGCAGCACGGCCGCGGCCAGTCCCGCGAGTCCCCCGAGCAGCGGCAGCAGTCGCGCTCCAAGCGAGCGGCTCATCGCGGACCCTCGGGGCCCTCCGGCCGACGGCCGAAGAACGGAACCTTGAACTCCTGCGCCAGCGAAATGAAGCCGATGCCACGGGCGAACGGCGCGACGAACAGCAGGTAGGCCGTCGTGAACGCCGCTGACGCGGCGAGCAGCCGCGCAAACGCCATCAGCGTGAACGGCCCGAGCTCTCGGAGGAACGCCCACGACGCACCCCAGCACAGCGTCGCCGCGAGCGCAGTGGGCAAGAAGCAGCGGACGATCAGGACGAACATGCGACGGAACGAGTAGCCGAGCCCGGCCGCGGCAAGCGACATCAGCACGGCGCCGCTCATGAGGTAGGCCACGGCGGAGGCGGCCGCGATGCCGGTGAGGCCGCCGTTCCAGCGGAGCGACAGCAGCTGGAGTCCACCCGAGAGCGCGGTCAGGAACACCGCAGAGGGCACGAGGATGATGCGCCGTCCCACCGTCATGAGGACGAGCGAGGCGAACGCCGCCTGCGAGAGCCCGGCGGCGCCGAACGCCAGGACTTGGAGTGGTTCCACGCACGCGTCGTAGCGCGGCAGCACGGTGTGTACGAGGTCGCGCGACCACAGCGCGCACAGTCCCGCCGCGAGTGGCAACGCGGTGGAGACGCCGCGCACGAGGCGCTCGACCCGCTCGCGAATCGCCTCGGGATCCTCCCTCGCCTCGCTGTATCGACGCACGAGCATCGGGTAGCTCACATAGGCGAGCGAGTCCGGGATGGCCATGAGCAGCGTGAGCACGTTCACGGAGAGCCCGTAGAAGCCGAGTGCCTGGGTGCCGAGAAAGCGCAGCACGACGATGCGGTCGAGATTACGCATGATGATGCTGCTCGAAGCGAAGACGTAGAGCGGCAGCCCGACCTGCAGCAGGTCGAGGCTCTCCACGGCCGGCGTGGGCAGCAGCGGGAACACGTGTCGCGCGCGGACCGCCACGAACAGGAACGCGATGAGGCAGCCGGCGAACCAGCCCCAGAGCAGTCCCCAGCGGCCGAACCACACGAGCAGTACGAGGCCCAACCCGGAACCGATCAATCCCTGCAGCACGTACCAGCGCGTGAGACCGCCGATGTCACCGTGCGAGCGCAGGATGCCGGTCCCCAGGTTCGCCACGTTCACGAGCATCACGCACAGCAGCGCGAGCGAGAGTCCGCTCAAGTGCCATAGGCTCCGCATGCGGCTGCTGCCGACGGAGGCCCAGCTCAGTCCGAACGCCGAGAACAGCAGCGTCAGCGCGATGGCGTTGAACAGCGCCGCACGCTTCAGCTGTGCCGTGCGCGTGGCGTCGCCCTCGACCAGGCGGCGGGGAACGAGCTGATCGAGGCCCTGTTGCGTCCCGAGCGGCGCCAGCGCGCCGTAGTCCATCATGAGCTGGAGCGCATTCCAGGCACCGAACGAGGTCGGGTCCAAGAGTTTCGCTGCGATGAAACTTCGCCCCATGCTCATCGCGCGCACCAGATACTGCGTGATCGCGAGGCCGAGGGAGTCGCGGGCGAATTTCCGTGGAGTCGGGGTCATGGACGAGAGCGCGGCATCAGGCAGGCACTGGCGCAACACTGCGGGCCGGCTTTAGACTGACGACGTGAACCAACCCACCCCGCTCCCCGCTGCGGGTCCGCTCGCCTCGCAGGGGGGCCGCCCGATCCGCGCGGAGTTCCTGCCGATCGCCGTGCCCGACATGGGCGCGCGCGAGCGCGAACTCGTGCTGCAGGCGCTCGACTCGGGCTGGATCACGACCGGGCCGCGGACGTTCGAGTTGGCGAAGCGCGTTGCCGAGATCGCCAACGCGAAGCACGCAGTCGTGGTGAACAGCGCCACCGGCGGTCTCCACCTGACGCTGGAAGCGCTCGGCCTCGGGCCGGGGGACGAGGTCATCACCACGCCTTACACATTCGTGGCCACGGTGAACGTCATCGAACACGTGCGTGCCCGTCCGGTGCTCGTGGACGTGGAGCCCGACACGCTGTGCATCGACCCGCGCCGGGTCGAGGCCGCGATCACGCCGCGCACGAAGGTGATCCTGAGCGTGGACTACGCCGGACATCCGTGCGACCACGACGCGCTCCGCGCGCTTGCTGCCGGGCGCGGCATCCGCCTCGTGGACGACGCCGCACATTCGCTCGGCGCCGCGTCGCGCGGCCGTCCGATCGGCTCCGCCGCACTCGCGGACGCCACCACATTCTCCTTCTACGCGACGAAGAACCTGACGACCGGCGAAGGCGGTGCGGTCGTGACCGACGACGAGGAACTCGCTGCCCGCATCCAGCTCTTGTCGCTCCACGGCATGAACCGTGACGCCTGGAAGCGGTACGGGGCGGGGGGCTCGTGGTTCTACGAGGTCACCGCGCCGGGCTGGAAGTACAACCTGTCGGACCTCCTGGCGGCGATCGGCGTCGCGCAGCTCGAACGCTTCGAGCAGTCCCAGAGGCGGCGCTTCGAGATCGTGGCGCGGTACGAAGCAGGCTTCGCGGGCCTGCACGAGGTGCGGCTTCCAAGCACCCGCCCGGGGATGACGCACGCCTGGCATCTCTACCCCATCGCGCTCGAGCTCGAGCGGCTGCGCATCGATCGCGCTCGCTTCATCGAGGAGCTGCGCGCCGAGAATATCGGCACCAGCGTGCACTTCATCCCCATCCACTTCCATCCCCACTTCCGCGACAGCCTCGGCCACGCACCGGGGTCGTTCCCCGTGGCCGAGGACGCCTATGCGCGCGCGATCACGCTGCCGCTGTTCCCGCGCATGACCGACCGCGATGTGGACGACGTCGTCAACGCCGTCTCGCGCATCGCCGCCGCCTTCCGCGCCTGAGGTCACGCGGCCTCCCTGCCCTCGGCCTGTCCCAGGGAGCGCAGCGAGAGCCCCTCGCGGTTCAGGTAGACGAGTCCGACCGCGGTGATGGGCAGCCACTGGCTGAAGAAGTAGAACCACGAGAACGGCACGGACAATGACTTGCCGACTCCGAACAGCGCGAGCCCGGCGGTGCACGCGATGTTCAGCGTCCCGATGTAGCCGGGCGCGGCCGGCACCATGATGCCGATCGCCGTGATGACGAGCATGACGAGGCCGGCGTACCAGGGCAGCGCGATGTCGAGCGACCACAGGCTCAGCCCGAGCGCGAATGCAAAGCACAGGAACATGGTGAACGAGAGCGAGAACACGACGAGCAGCCGGCGGACGTCGCGGAACAATCCGAGGCCCGCCAGGAAGTGCTCGAGCATCGCCGCGACACGTTCATGAGCCTCGCCCGGCAACGGCCGCGTCACGAACCGCACGAACGCCTGCGCCAGGCGGCGATTCCGCTCCACCGCGACGACGAACAGTGTGAGGCCAACGCACAGCGCCACGAGCAGGCGGGCGCCCCACTGCACGAGTCGGCCCGCGTCCGTGCTCTCCGCGATCGGGTGAACGATCATGCTCAGGCCGAAGATACCGAGCAGCGTGATCATGTCCACGGCCCGCTCCACCACCACGGTGGCGAGCAGCGTGGACTTGGACAGCTTCTCGCGGCGGGCGAGCGCCCACGGGCGCACGAACTCGCCCAGCCGGAACGGGAGCACATTGTTCGCCATGAATCCGATCATCGTGGCACTGAACAACGAGCGAAGCGGCAACCGCCGGCCGACCTGGATGAAGTAGCCCCAGCGCACCGAGCGCAGCCAGAACCCGAACAGTGTCACGAGCATCACGGCCACGAACCCGAACGCGTTCGCTCCGCGCAGCGCGGTGAGCACCTCGCCGAAGCGCACGTCCTTCATGGACAACCACACGCACAGCGTCGACACGGCGACGCCTAGCAGTAGCTGCAGGGCGCGTCTCACCGCGCGCTGCCCCCGCCGCCGTGGCGCATCGTCTCGACCTCGTCTCGGAGGAGCGCCAGGTCGCGCGTCAGCGCGTGGTTCTCGAAGCCCAGGCGCGAGAGTTTGAGCGAGAGGTAGAGCAACATCGCGAGCGAGAACGCGAGCCCGAACGCGAACGTGGTGGAGGATTCACCGAGGAAACCAAGCACATGTGTGATCCACGTGAGCAGCGGCGTCGAGAAGCCGAGCACGGCGATGACCGTGGTCGCCATCACCCACAGCAGGGAATACTCCTCGGAGAGCTTGCGGCGCCGCACGAGCTCCAACACGAACAGCGCCAACAGCACCGCGCCAAGCGCTGTGATGAGCTGGGTACGCGAGAGGAACGTCATCGAGCCTCCTAGACCGGCCTGCGGATCAAGGCCATGAGTGACGCGAGAAGGTTCTTGTACGGGTAGTAGAGCTGCTTGCCGAGCGTGTAGAACGACCGGCCCGACTGGCGTTCGCGCATGACGACCGGCACCTCGCAGAGGCGGAAACCGCGACGGGCGAGCGTGATGAGCAACGGGGCGTCCGGAAAGTCCTTGGGGAAGTCATGCTGGCAGACATTCATGACCGCGCGGTTGTAGGCGCGGAAGCCCGACGTCGTGTCCGTGATCGCGCGGCCGATCGCCAGACGCGCGATGGCGCTGAACAGCAGCATGCCGAGCCGCCGGTTCCATGGTGCGTGATACCCCGTGGCCGACACGAATCGGGAGCCGATCGACACGTCGCAACGCCCCGCAAGCACGGGTTCGAGCAGGGCCTCCAGGTACGCGGGGTCGTGTTGGCCGTCGGCGTCGAGCTGCACGCCGACCTCGTAGCCGTGCTCATAGGCCCAGCGGAAACCCGTCTGGAGCGCGCCGCCGACGCCGAGATTCACCGGGTGGCGCACGACCGGCACTCCCGCCTCGCGTGCGACGCGTGTCGTAGCGTCGCGCGAGCCGTCGTCCACGACGAGCACGTCCACGCCGGGTGCCTTCGCCCGCACCTCGGCGAGTGTGGAGGCCAGGCTTGCTTCCTCGTTGTGCGCCGGCACCACGACCAGCACACGCGCGGCGGTCATACGGCCCTCCGTGGCTCGAACATCCGCGCCAGCGGGTCGGCGGCGCGCACGATGCCGTCGCGCAACCGGCGCGCGAGCAGCGCGCGAATCCGGAGTCTCGACAACTTCTCGAGATCGTAGCGCGTGACCAGACGCAACGCGAAGAGCGCGAGCAGCGCGGGGAGCACGAGCAGGCCCCTCGCCAGCAAGGACAGCAGGCGGTTTCCGTCCGGCGCGAGCAGCAGCCAGGACAATCCCAGCAGTGGCAGCGTGACGCTGAGCGCGCGCACGACGATGCCGACCCGCTGGCCCGAGGTCTCGGGCAGCACGTTCGCTGCGAACACGAGCGCCATCGTGTACGAGGCCACGGCTCCGGCGAGGTTCGCCCACGCCGCTCCCATCCCTCCCCAGCGCGGCACGATCACGATGTAGCACGCCAGCTCCACGCCGAGCTTGATCGCGGCGAGCGCCAACACGATGCCCGGGCGCCGCGTGGCCTGGAACAGCATGGTGAGCGGCTGTTGCGCCGTGCGCGCGATGGGGACCAGGGCGAGCACGTGGAGCATGCCCATGGCGGGCAGGAACAACGGGCTCCCGACCCAGAGCGTGATCTCGGGAGCGAACGTGAACAACCCCCACGCCACGACGCACGCCGCGACCTGCACGAGGCGAAACGCCTGCTCGAAGATGTAGCCCAAGCGCTCGCGCTCCTCGCGCGCCACGAGGTGGGTGAGCGAGGGCAGCAGCGACGACGGCAGCGCATAGACCAGCTCGACAAAGCGTTCGATCGTCTGGAACGCAAACGTGAAGTAGCCGAGCTGGGCGGCGTCCATGACCTTTGCTAGCAGTACCTTGCCGAGGTTCTGGCCGGACAGGAACGCAGCGCGTGCGCCGAGCAACGGCAGGCAGTAACCGAACATCTGCGACAGGAGCGGGCGCCCATCCTGCGGTTCGGAACCCGGCTCGCTCGTGACCTCCATTGGCGTCGCCGCTGCGCGGCGGGCGAGCGCCCATGCGACGATCGAGAAGCTGAACGCCTGGATCACCGCCAGTGCCGAGAGCCCGATCGCGAGCGAGACCAAGCCCTGTTGACACCACCATAGCAAGCCGACCAACACGGTCTTGGCGAGGTGGAACGCGAGCGAGAGTCCACTCACCCACTCGTAGCGCTGCAGGCCGAACAGCAGCGAGCGCCCCGTCGTCGCGAGTCCGTCCGTGGCGACCATCGCGGCGAGGATTGGCAACAGCACCGCGAGCGGCGGCATGTCGAATTGGGAGGCCAGCGCGGGTGCCAAGGCGAGCAGCGCGAGGCTCGCGACGAGACCCAGTGCCACTTTGATGGCCACCGCGAGCGCGTGCGCGCGGTACAGCAGGTCGAAGCGGCGATGCGCCTGGTACTCGGCCGCGTAGCGCTAGAGGAACGCCTCGAGGTTCCCGGTCGAGATGCTCGCCAATCCGACGATCGCCAGCGCCAGCGTGAGCATGCCGTAGTTCGTGGGGCCCAGCCAGCGCAGCATGAGTGCGAAGTAGACCATCCCCGAGACCAGGGCCGCGGCCTTCTCGACGGCGAGAAAGAACGCCCCGCGCGTGACGTGTTGCGCGATCTCGCCACGCTTCATGCCACCCCCGTCCGCGCATCGGCTCGTTCGAGAAGCTCGAGCTCGTGCTCGAGGAACCCGCGCAGGTCCGCGAGGTGTGTGACCTCGGGCGGCAACGGGCGATTGGAGGCAAGCAGCCCCGCCATGTCCGGGTGCGCAGGATCGTAGCCGTGCATGGCCGCGACGGCGGTGCGACCCATGAAGGAGGGCACGAGCAGCGCGCCGGGCTCGAGCAGGAACAGGTCCTCGCCATAGCGGTGGTCGGCGAAATCCGCGCCGGCGCGGTTCAGCTCCTCGCGGGTGAGCCAGCGGCCCGCCGGCTCCCGCGCGAGCGCCGCGTGGATGGCATCGCATGCCCCGCTCGTGCGCCACCAGAAGCGCGCCATCGTGGAATCGTAGAACGCGACATAGTCGCGGCCGCGGCGCCACGGCAGCGCGGCCACGCGTGCCATGACGTCCACCGTCCGCTCGACGTCCACCATCCCATGGTCCGAACAGAGGTAGAGCCACGCTTCGCGGCCTCCCCGCTTCGCCGAGGCATGCGCCTCGTCGAACCACGCCGACCACGCGTCGAGCCCGCGGCGCACGCCGGCGCCGCGCGATCCTTCGTGATGGAGTCTCGCATCGAGGAGCGCGCTATAGACGAACAGGAAATCCTCCCG